>JBKJNV010000200.1:0-7473 GCA_046593435.1 Roseomonas sp. | reverse complement strand
GGCCGCCGTGTCGCCGGCGAGGAATTTTTCCGCGCCCTCGTTTGCAATGGCGGCCTTGCGGCGATCACCGGCCTGGTCGCGAACCGGGCGCATGGCGAGGCCTTCGCCCGGCACGTCGCGGCGCTGAACCCGGCCCTTTCCGCGCATGCCGCCACCGCCGAGGATCCGGGGCTGCTCGATGCGGCGGGGACGCTGTTCATCCCTGGGCCGGGGCTTGCGGAATTCGCCTGGCGCCGCCGCCGCCACCGGCAGGATGGGCACAGCCTGCTGGGCATCACCCACACCACCGCGACCACGCGGGTGATGACGGCGCTTGCCGACAACCTCACCGCGCCGGTCCAGCCCTGGGATGCGGTGATCTGCACCTCCCGCGCCGTGCGCGCCATGGTGGTGCAGGTGCTGGAGGAGCAGGGCGCCTATCTGCGCGAACGCTTCGGCGCGGCGCGGATCGAATGGCCGCAGCTGCCGGTGCTGCCGCTGGGCGTGGACACCGCCACCTTCGCCCCGCTGCCGGCAGCGCGCGCGGCGTGGCGTGCCGAGCTCGGCATCGCGGAGGGCGACGTCGCGGTGCTCTGCGTCGCACGCTTCAGCCACGAGACGAAGTTCAACCCGCTGCCGCTGTTCATCGCGATGCGTGAGGCGCAGGCCCGCGCACCGGCCCAGCGCCTGCACCTGCTGCTCGCCGGCTGGTACGAGACCGAGCACCAATCGGCGCTGTTCGCCGAAGGTGCCGCGGCACTCTGCCCGGCGACCCCGATCCATCGGATCGACGGGCAGGAGGCACGGGTGCGGCGCGAGATCTGGTCCGCCGCCGACATTTTCACTTTGCCGGTCGACAATGTGCAGGAGACCTTCGGCATCGCTCCGGTCGAGGCGATGGCGGCGGGGCTTCCCGTCGTCGCCGGCGATTGGGACGGCTTCCGCGACACTGTCGTGCATGGCGAGACGGGCTTCCTCGTCCCCACCGCCATGGCCGGGCCGCTCGACATGCTCGCGCAACGGCATGAGGCCGGCATCGACAGCTATGGCCGCTACTGCGCGGCGGTCGCGCAGAGCACCGCGCTGGACGTCGCGGCGCTGGCCGAGGGCTTCGCTGCCCTCGCGCGCGACCCTGACCTGCGCCGCCGCATGGGAGAGGCCGGCCGGCAGCGGGCGCGGGCGCTGTTCGACTGGCGCGTGATCGTGGCGAACTACCTAGCACTCGCGGCGGAGCTGGGCGCGATGCGCGCCCTGGGTGGCGCTCGCGTCCCCGTCGCGGCTGGCCGCCCGGCGAACCCGGCCGCGCAGGACCCCTTCACCCTGTTCGCGGCGTATCCGACCGCGCGGCTGGCGCGCGAGGATCGCTTCGCCCTGGTGCCGGGGGTCACCATCGAGACCATCGCGGCCATGGCCGGGCTGCGGGGCGCGGTCGTGCTGGGGCGGATTCTGCCTTCCATGCCGGAGCTGCGGCGCATCCTCGCGGCGCTGGCCGAGGCGCCGCAGACCGGCGCCGCCCTCGCTGCCCACTGCCCGAACACGGTCCCGGCACAAGTGATGCGCGGGCTCGGCTGGCTGCTGAAATTCGGACTGCTCATGCGCGTGGCCTGAAACCTCCCGAGCCGGTGCGGCGTTGGCACGCGGACACCCATGCATTCGAACGCGGAGCTCGCACCATGATGAACAACACAACCGGCACCCAGACCGAAGAAAACCTGCGCAACACCGCGGAAGCCGCCAAGGATTCCGTCCAGGCCGAAATCGCCGCGCTGCGCACGAAGGTCGAGTCGCTCATGTCCGAGCGCGTCACCCCCGCCGTCAACCGCATCATGGACCGCGCCGAGACGGTGGCCGGTGACGCGGCATCGACGGTGCGCGAACAGGCGACGCGCCTGTCAGACACCGTGCAGGAACGCCCCATGGCCTCGCTCGCCGTGGCCGCGCTCGCCGGCTACATCGCCGCCCTGCTGATGCGTCGCTGAACCATGCGAACCCTTCGGCTTCTTGCTGCTGCGGCGGAAGCCGAGGGGCTTCGGCTCAAACGCGAAGGCGCGGCCATCGGTCGCCGCGCCGCGCTGACGACCGTGGCCGCGTTGTGCGGCGTTGCCGCGCTGATCATGCTCCATATCGCCGGCTGGTACCTGCTGGTGCTGCCGCTCGGCCCGGCGGGCGCTGCTGGCGCGGTGGCGCTGGCGGACCTGCTGATTGCGGGGGTGTTCCTGTTGCTGTCGCGGCCGCGCTTCGACCCGGTCGCGCAGGAGGCCTTGATGCTGCGGCGTGAAATGGTACGCGCAGCACTTGGTCCTGGCTCGGCTTCGAACCTTTTGCGCCCGGCGGTTTCGCTCGGCGGCATGATCGCTGAGATTTTCCTCTCGCGCCGTCGCCGCTGATGTCCCGATTTGGCCCCTGCGGCCGCCGCTGACGTGGCTCTGGCCTGGTGTGCGCCCGCGCTGCGTAACCGGGTGTTCCCCATACCGTGTTCCGCGCGGCCGGCAACTGCCGCTGTCGCGGACGGTTCTGAGCGCAGCCGGATTCCACCGGCGCAGGAGACGTTCATGAAATCCCCCATCCAGAGCCCCCCCAGTGGCCGTGCCGTCATCATCCCCGCCACGCTCGTCGCCGCCCTGATTGCCGCCCCGATGCTGGCCTTCAGCCAGACCTCGCCCGCGCCAGGCAGCACCGCCACGCCACCGCCGGCCGCGGCACCCGCCGCGCCGGGCACGCCGCCTTCTGGCTCCTCCGCGACGATGACGCCCGGCGCACCGGCCGCGCGGCCCGGCACCACCACGACGCAGGCACCCACGCCCGGCATGATGCCAGCCCCCGGCATGATGCCAGCCCCCGGCATGATGCCGGCCCCCGGCACCACGGTTCCCGGCACATCGGGCACCACCACGACGCAGGCGCCGGCCACGCAAGCCCAGCCGCGCACCGCAGCGCCGATGGGCACGACCGGCCAGGCGGCCATGGCGACGAACCGTGCCAGCCGCATCATCGGCGCGAATGTGCTGAACGAGCGCAACGAGACCGTGGGCGAGATCGAGGATCTGATCATCAACGCCTCCGGCGCGCCGCCCATGGCCATTCTCTCGGTCGGGGGGTTCCTCGGCATCGGGGCGCGTCTGGTCGCCGTGCCGCTGAGCGATCTGAGCTACAACGCCGAGCGCGAGCGCTGGGTTCTCAATGGCGCGACGAAGGAGTCGCTGCAGGCGCGTCCGGCCTATACATACCAGCGCAGCTGATCGTGCCGGACCATCCGGCCCCCGCACGGTGCGCGGGCGGCCCGGACTGACCAGGCGGGGCGGGGCCGTGCATGATGCACGCCCCGCCCCTGCCGCGTAGAGGCCATACAAGATGGATGCCGCGCCTGCTTTGGACGATCCCCCCAGCCTGGCGCGCCAGGTCTGGGACGCAGCGGCTTCTGACCGCATTTCGCTCACCGCGGCGGGCTGCGCCTTCTATGCCATGCTCGCGCTGTTCCCCGCGCTGTCGCTGGTGGTCTCGCTGTACGGCACGCTGCTCGATGTGCGCACGCTCGAACCCCAGATCGAGATTCTGCGCCGGCTGCTGCCGGAGGAGACCTTCGAGCTGATCGCCGCGCGCCTGCACGACCTGGTCGCCGAGGAACGGCGCGGCCTGGGCTGGGGTGCGGCGGTGAGCGGCGCCATCGCGCTCTGGAGTGCGGGCGCGGGCATACGTGCGATGCTCGCTGCCCTGAACATGGCATGGAGTACGACCGATTCGCGCGGCTTCATCGAGTTCCAGGCACTGTCGATCGGGTTGACGCTGGCGGGCATGCTGGTCGCGGCGACGGCGATTGCGCTGCTGGTGCTGATGCCGCCGGCACTCGCCTTCATCGGCGTCCCGCCGCTCAGTGCCCTGTACTGGCAGGGGGCATCGCTCGGGCTCACGCTGGCCTTCGTCTTCCTCGGCATCGTCATGCTCTATCGTATCGGCCCGGCCGGCGGTGGGCAGCGCTGGCGGCGCATCGTCCCCGGAGCGGCGATCGCCACGTTGATCTGGGCCTTCGCCTCGGCCGCCTTCTCGCTCTATGTGGGCAGGATCGCCAATTACGACCGCATGTACGGTCCGCTGGGTGCGGCCATCGGCCTGCTGATGTGGTTCTATGTCAGCATCTATGTCGTGCTGCTCGGCGCCGAGGTGAATGTGGCGGTCAGCCGGCGAGGTGCGAAGCGGACGATGGTCGATGACCGAGGATAGCAGAACCCGGCACATATTGGCGCTCGGGCGGCGCGGCGCGCTGCGTGGCGGCGTCGCGCTGGCCGCATTGGCCGCCCTGTCGCCGCCCGCCCAGGGCGAGGATCGGCTGCGGGAGAACCCCTTCACGCTCGGGGTCGCCTCGGGCGATCCACGGCCGGACTCCGTGGTGCTCTGGACGCGGCTGACCGGCATCGCGGCGGTGGTGCGTGTCGCGTGGGATGTGGCCGCGGATGAGCGGTTCGAACGTATCCTGCACCGGGGCGAGGCCATCGCCGAGGATGAGGATGGCCACAGCCTGCATATCGAACTCAGCCGACTGGCGCCGGCCACGACCTATTTCTACCGCTTCCGTGCCGGCGGCTTCGTAAGCACCACTGGGCGCACGCGCACCGCGCCGGCGGCGGGTGCGGAGGCCAGCTTCCGCTTCGCCAATGCCGGCTGCCAGCATTTCGAGCATGGCCATTTCACCGCCTGGCGGCGCATCGCGGAAGCCCCGCTCGACGCGGTCTTCCATTATGGCGACTACATCTACGAATACCGCGGCCTGCGGCCTGAGGATGGCGGCTGGGCCGCGCGGTCCCGCATCCGCATGCATGAGGGGGGCGAGACACTGACGCTCGCCGATTATCGGGCCCGGCACGCGCAGTACCGCGGCGATGCGGACCTACAGGCCGCCCATGCCGCGCACCCCTTCATCGTCAGCTATGACGACCATGAGGTGCGCAATGACTGGGCCGGCGGCGCGCCCCCCACAGCGGAATTCGCACTCCGTCGCACCGCCGCGTTGAAGGCATGGTGGGAAGCGATGCCGCTGCCGCGCGCGGTACTGGATGGGCCGGCCTATCGGCGCTTCCGCTTCGGCCGGCATGTGGCCTTCCACGCGCTCGATACGCGCGCCCATCGCGATGCGCAGCCCTGTGGTGGGCGCGGCCGCTGCGACGCGATCGCGCGGCCCGATGCGCAGATGCTCGGCCCGGTGCAGGAGGCGTGGCTGCGCGACGGCCTGACCACCGGGCGCGACGCGACGTGGCAGGTGCTGGCGCAGCAGGTGCCGATGATGCGGCGGCACTTGGCCAATGGCGCACTCAGCCTGGACAAGTGGGATGGCTACCCGGCGGCGCGCGCGCGGCTGCTGGGCGCGATTGCGGAACGCCGGATCGGCGGCGCGGTCATGCTCTCGGGCGATGTCCATCGCGCACTGGCCGCGACCCTGCACGCCGATCCGGATGATGCGGAGAGTGCGCCGATTGCGACCGAGTTCACCGCCACCTCGGTGAGCAGCGAAGGCGATGGCAGCGACACGCCCGCGCGACCGGCCCTGCTGGACCAGAACCCCCATATCGCGCATTTCGGCGCGCGGCGCGGCTTCACCCTGCACGAGGCAGGGCCGCGCGGTTTCACAGCCAGCCTCCGCGCCCTGCCCTACGTATCGCGGCCCGGCGCCATCGATGCGGAAGAGGCGCGCTTCCATGTTGAGCCCGGTCAGCCGCGCCTGCAACGGGCATGATCGGGCGTCGCCTGCTGCTCGGCGCCGTGCCGCTCGCGGCGATGCTGCCGCTGGGCCATGCGCTGGCGATCGAGCCCTATGCCGGGCCTCAGGTCGCCCGCCACGCGCTACCCTGGGCCGGGCCGCGCCTGACCATCGCGGCACTCGCCGACATCCACGCCGGTGGAGCGACGATGAGCGAGGCGCGGCTGGCCGCCATCGTCGCGCAGACCAATGCGCTACAACCCGACCTGATCGTGCTGCTGGGCGATTACGGTTTTTCGAGCCTGGTCGGCGCCGGCGGGGAGCTGCCGCAGGCGCTGGTGGCGCGTCATCTGGGCGGGCTGCGGGCGCCGCTCGGCACCCACGCCGTCCTGGGCAATCATGATTGGTGGGAGGATCAGGCCGCGCGCGGCAGCGGCGATGCGCGTGCGGTCCCCGCCATCGCGCGCGAGCTCTCGGCCGTGGGCGTGCGCGTGCTGCGCAACGCGGCGCACCGCATCGGCGGATTCTGGCTGGCCGGCCTCGACAGCCAATGGGCGTTCGGCCGCGCCCGCGGCGCGCATGACCCCGGCGCGACGCTCGCCGCGGTCACCGACGATGCGCCCGCCATCCTGCTGGCGCATGAGCCTGACATCTTCGCGCAGATGCCGGGTCGCTTCGCGCTGACGCTGTGCGGCCATACCCATGGCGGGCAGATCCGCGCCTTCGGGTACACGCCCTTCCTGCCCTCGCATTTCGGCACGCGCTATCGCCATGGCCTCGTGGTCGAGGAGGGGCGGCGGCTGATTGTCTCGGCGGGGCTGGGGACATCCTTCCTGCCGGTGCGCTTCAACGTGCCGCCCGAGATCGTGCTGGTGACTTTGGGCGGCTGAACGGTCCATGATCGGCCGAACAGGAGAGGGAGGAAGGCATGGCACGCATCGGATTCGTGGGGCTGGGCAATATGGGCGCACCCATGGCGCGCAACCTGGTCAAGGCCGGGCATGAGGTCGCGGTGTTCGACCTGGCCCCGGCCGCGATGGCGGCGGTCCCCGGCGCGCGGTTGGCCGCTTCGGGCGCCGACGCGGCGCGCGGGGCGGAGGTGGTGCTGACCATGCTGCCCGCGGGCGCGCATGTGCGCGACGCCTGGCTGGGCGCGGGGGGGATGGCGGCGGCCTGCGCGGAAGACGCGCTGCTGATCGATTGCTCGACCATCGATGTGGAGAGTGCGCGCGCCGTGGCGGTGGGCGCCCACCGCGCCTTCCTGGATGCACCCGTCTCGGGCGGGGTGATGGGGGCCGAGGGCGCGACGCTGACCTTCATGGTGGGCGGCCCCGCCGAGGCCTTCGCACGCGCACAGCCGGTCCTCGCGCAGATGGGACGCAACGTGATCCATTGCGGCGATGCGGGTGCGGGGCAGGCGGCGAAGCTGTGCAACAACATGATGCTCGCGGCCATCATGGGCGTGACGGCGGAGGCCTTCCTGCTGGCGGAAAAGCTGGGCCTCTCGCACCAGGCGCTGTTCGATGTCGCGAGCAAATCCAGCGCACAAAGCTGGGCACTCACCAGCTACTGCCCGGTGCCGGGGCCGGTGCCGGCCAGCCCGGCCAACCGCGCCTACGCGGCCGGCTTCGCGACGGCGCTGATGGTCAAGGATGTGGGCCTCGCACAGGAGGCGGCCAAGGCGGCGGGGCTGGAGACGCCGGTCGCGGCAAAGGCGCTGGAGATCTACCGGCGCTTTGCCGCGGAAGGGGGCGCGGGGAAGGATTTTTCGGGGATCATCGAGATGATGCGGGGGTAGAAGAAGG
>JBKJNV010000163.1:0-2532 GCA_046593435.1 Roseomonas sp. | reverse complement strand
AGCACGCGCAGATAGGCCATGGCGTCGCGGATTTCGGCGCGCTCGTAGAATTTCGCGCCACCCACGACGCGGTAGGGGATGCCCAGCGCGATCATCCGCTGTTCGAAGGCGCGGGTCTGGAAGCCGGCCCGGACCAGCACCGCGATCTCGGCCAGCGAGGTGCCGTCGCGCCGCGCCTCCTCGATGCGGGAGCCGACCATGCGCGCCTCCTCCTCGCTGTCCCACAGCGAGACGACGTGCACGCGCTCGCCTTCGGCATTCTGCAAGCCGGAGCGGAGCGTCTTGCCCAGCCGGCCGGTGTTGTGCGCGATGAGCCCGGAAGCGGCGGCGAGGATGGGCTTGGTGGAGCGGTAGTTGCTTTCCAGCCGGACGATCTTCGCGCCGGCAAAATCCTTCTCGAAGCGGAGGATGTTTTCGATCTCGGCGCCGCGCCAGGAATAGATCGACTGGTCGTCATCGCCGACGCAGCAGATGTTCTGGTGCCCCTGCGCGAGGAGGCGCAGCCAGAGGTACTGCACCAGGTTGGTGTCCTGGTACTCATCGACCAGGATGTAGCGGAAGCCGCGATGGTATTCGGCGAGCACATCGGGGTTGGTGCGCAGAATCTCGGTCACGTGCAGCAGCAGGTCGCCGAAATCGGCCGCGTTGAGTTCGGCCAGGCGGCGCTGATAGTCGCGATACAGGCTGCGTGCCGCACCGCTCGCCCAATCCGTGTCCTCGGCCGCCGTGACGCGATCCGGCGTCAGGCCGCGATCCTTCCACCGCTGGATGACGCCCATGGTGCCCTGGGGCGGCCAGCGCTTGGCGTCGATGCGGGCGGCCTCCATCACCTGCTTGAGCAGGCGCAGCTGGTCATCGGCATCGAGGATGGTGAAGTTCGTCTGCAAGCCCACCAGCGCCGCGTGCCGGCGCAGCATGCGCGCACACAGCGCGTGGAAGGTGCCGAGCCACAACCCCTCGACCGGGCGGCCCAGGATGGCGCTGACACGGTCGCGCATCTCGCGGCTGGCCTTGTTGGTGAAGGTGACGGAGAGCACCTCCCACGGCTTGGCGCGCCCCGTCATCAGCAGGTGGGCGAAGCGCGTGGTCAGCACGCGCGTCTTGCCGGTCCCGGCCCCGGCGAGGACCAGCAGCGGCCCGTCGAGGGCCTCGACGGCGGCGCGCTGTTCGGGGTTGAGGCGAGAGATGTAGTCGGGCGGGGCGGGGGTCTGCACCGCCCCGGTATAGGCGATGCCGCGCCGCGGTTCGAGGGGTGGCGCTCAAGCCGGCGACCGTGGCGCGCACGGGGCTTCAACGGGGTCATTCAACCTGACCGCAATTTGCGCTATGCTGGATGCTGGGCCACTCGGAGAGGAAGCACCCATGCCAGAAGACCAGGACGCCACACCGAACAATGCCACGGCCGCGCACGCCATGGTGACCGGCCGCAGGGGTGCGATAACCGGCGGCTCGCTGTTGACCCTGGGCGCGGCGATGGCCGCCGTGCCGCTGGCGGCGAAGCTCGCCAGTGAGGCTATCGCGCCTGCAATCGCGCAGGGCGCCGCACCGGAGACATTGCGCATGGATGGCAAGGCGCCGCTCGTTCTGCTCGGCAACCGTCCGCTGGTCGCGGAGACGCCCGAGGC
Organism: Roseomonas sp.; assembly: GCA_046593435.1. Taxonomy (GTDB): domain Bacteria; phylum Pseudomonadota; class Alphaproteobacteria; order Acetobacterales; family Acetobacteraceae; genus Plastoroseomonas. Next base: position 907 of record JBKJNV010000163.1, on the reverse strand, counting down.
GCTGCTCGATGACGCCGTCACGCCGACCGAGAAGATGTTCATCCGCATGAACGGGGGCATCCCGGACCCGGTCGCGGACCCTGCGGCTTGGCGCTTCAAGGTCGAAGGTGAGGTGAACACGCCGCTCGACCTCAGCGTCGCCGAATTGCAGGCGCGTTTTCCGGTGGTGACGCTGCAATTGCAAATGGAATGCGGTGGCAATGGCCGGGCGCAATTCCAGCCTCAGACGCGCGGCAACCAGTGGACGAATGGCGCCATTTCCAATGCCGAATGGACAGGCGTTCGGCTGCGCGACGTGCTGAATGCCGCCGGGCTCAAGCCCACAGCGGCCCATACCGGCCTTTTCGGCGCCGATCCGCACCTGTCTGGCGAGGCCGGGCGCCAGGCCATCAGCCGCGGCATGCCGATCGCGAAGGCGATGGACGAGACGACGCTGCTCGCCATTCGCATGAACGGCGCAGCGATGCCCAATATCCATGGCGCGCCGCTTCGCCTGATCGTCCCTGGCTGGCCGGGCAGCCTCAGCCAGAAGTGGCTGACGCGCATCCTGGTGCGCAACACGCCGCATGACGGGCCAGGCATGGGTGGCACTTCGTACCGCATGCCGGTGCGCCCGATCGTCCCTGGCAGCGAGAATAACGGCCGCGACTTCGCGGACATGACCTCGATGCCGGTGCGCTCGATCCTGACGAATATCGCGCATGGCGCGCGGCTGGCGGCCGGGACGCGGGAGATCGACCTGCGCGGCGCCGCCTGGGCTGGCGATGACACCATCTCGGCCGTGCATGTGTCGGTGGATTTCGGGGCGAGCTGGCATCCCGTTCAGGTGGCCGCACCCGCCAATCGCCACGCGTGGCAGCGTTGGACGGGCAAGGCGCGCTTTGCAGCCGATGGCTATTACGAGATC
>JBKJNV010000666.1:0-3821 GCA_046593435.1 Roseomonas sp. | reverse complement strand
TGTCGGGCGAAGCCATCACCATCTATGGCGATGGCAGCCAGACGCGCGCCTTCTGCTACGTCGACGATCTCGTCGATGGCCTGATGCGACTGATGGCCTCGCCCGACAGCGTCACCGGCCCCATCAACCTGGGCAACCCGCACGAGATGACGGTGCTGGAATTGGCCGAGCAGGTGATCGAGATGGTCGGCGGCAAGGCCCGCATCGAGCGCCGCCCGCTGCCGCAGGATGACCCTACGCGGCGCTGTCCGGACATCTCCCTGGCGCGCGCAACGCTGGGCTGGGAGCCGCGCGTGCCGCTGGCGCAGGGGCTCGAAAAGACGGTCGCCTATTTCCGTCAACTGCTCGAACACGGGCTGCCTGTCTGAGGCGACTTGTCGTGCGCCAAATTCCCGCCTAGAAGGCCGCTCCCTGATTATGGGCGCTTAGCTCAGCGGTAGAGCACTACCTTGACACGGTAGGGGTCACAGGTTCAATCCCTGTAGCGCCCATGTTTTCAAGGGGTTAGCAGTCTGGCGAAGGATCTGGGCGAAATCCCGAACCGTCATGCCGCACCGCACTTTCCGGGCTCTTGCGGCAGGGCGGGCCAAACGAACCTCCCCCCGCCCGCGGAGTTGATTCGGATTTCCAAAACACGCCCCAGGATTGCAGTATAACCACCACCTGCAACCTCTCCGGGCCCCGTCCGTGTGACAATGCCTAGCCGCCTACATCTCACTTGCTCATTGCGGGCTTCAAAGATGGTGCAATGTTTTTGACGCAGCGGTCGCCCGACAGGCAGTTTCGCCTCCCCACCGCGCTGCTGGGCCTCGCGATTGTGTTGCTGGTGCCCGCGCTTGGGCTTGGCGCTGCGGCGACATGGATCGCCGGTGCAGCCAATCGCGGCGCATTCGAAGCGCGGCTGAGAGACACGGCGCGTGCGCTCGCCCTCGCAGCGGACCGGGAAATAGGGGCGCACCTGGCCTCCCTGACAGCGCTGGCGGCCTCCGCCGCGCTTGATGGCCCCGATCCGGCTCTCGCCAACTTCGAGCGCGAAGCGCGCCGCGCAGCCGCGGGGCTCGGAACCTCGATTATCCTCATCGACGCCACATCGCTGCGCCAGATCATCAACACAGCCCTGCCCGACGGCGCACCTGCAGGCGCTGTTTCGGCCGGGGACTTCCGCGCAGCGGCGCTGAACGGCCGCCCCCTTGTGACCGACCTTGTCATCGGCGCGGTGGCACGCCTGCCTGTTGTCGGGGTCGCTGTCCCGGTCGAGCGTGATGGCACCATCCCATTCGTGCTCGCGGCAAGGCTGCCGCTGTCCAGGCTGACCGCCTTGTTGGCGGCGCAGGCTTCTTCGGGCCGGGAGTGGGGCTTCATTGTCGATAGCCGTCATCAGGTGGTCGCTCGGTCGCGCGACCAGGATCGCTACGTCGGCCGGCCATCACCCGCCTGGTTCACCCAAGGCATTGCCGGTCAGAACGCGGGCTTTCTGAGGGGCCAGGCGATTGCGGGAGAGGATGTGGCCGTCGGCTTCGCGCGGCTCGACTCCGCACCCGGCTGGACGGTCGGCATCGCTGAACCCTGGAATGCCTACACCTCGACCTGGCTGAGGCCGTTTGGGCTTCTGGTGATCGGCGGAGGGCTGATCGTGAGCCTCGGCGCCGCCTGCGCGATTTGGCTGTCGCGGCGCCTGCTCCGGACAATGGAGGGGCTGGTCCATGATGCCCAGGCCTTTGTGGCCAACGCCGGGGAAACCCTGCCCATGCCGACAGCCAAAGCGTCGCCGGTCGCTGAATTCGAGGATCTGCGCCTGGGCCTCGTCGCCGCCAATGAGGCGCTGCGAACGCGCGCGATTGCCAAGCGTGAGGCCGACAAGCGTCAAACCCTGCTGGTGCGGGAGGTCGATCACCGCGCGAAGAATGCCCTCGCGGTCGCCCTCTCCATCATCCGGCTCACGCCTCGTGATGTATCGCCCGAACGGTTCGCCGCCTCGGTCGAAGGCCGGGTCGCTTCCATGGCCCGGGTGCACTCCCTCCTTGCCAAGGAAGCCTGGAACGGTGCCGACCTGCACTCCGTCGCCGCGAATGAGTTGGCGCCCTACGCGGATCGCATCCGGCTTGAGGGCGCATCGACCTACCTTGCGGCCGCGGCGGTCCAGCCGTTTGCAATGGTGCTGCACGAACTGGCCACCAATGCCGCCAAGCATGGCGCGTTTTCGACTCCTGAAGGTCGCGTCAGGCTGAGCTGGAACCTCAGTGCCGAGGACGAGACGTTGCGCCTGGTCTGGCTGGAAAACGGCGGTCCCTCGATGATTGAAGTCCCGATGAAGCGCGCCTTCGGCACGCGGCTCATCGTGCAACTCGCCGAGCGGCAACTCAGCGGGAAGGTCAGTTTCAACTGGGAACCCGAAGGATTGCGCTTTTCGCTGACCTTGCCGGCGCGCTGGGCCCCGGCGCAGCCAAGTCGTGTGGAGGCCCCGGCGCCCAATGCGTTGCGAACGCGGGAGACGGCTGTACCAAGACCGGATTGCGCATCGCCACGACGCGTTCTCGTGGTGGAGGATGAAGTGTTGCTCTCGATGGAGCTGGAGGCGGCACTGCGGGAGCTGGGTTATGAAGTGGTCGGACCTGCGCGGGACCTCAGCGAGGCCCTTATGCTCGCGGCGAACGAAAAGGATCTATCCGCAGCGGTGCTTGATGTGAACCTCGGCGGCCGCGAGCGGTCGTTCCCGGTCGCGGATCTGCTCCAGACCCGAGGTGTACCGTATATTTTCGTCACCGGGTATGGAAGTGCGACCGCGCTGGCGGGTCGCGACACAGGATCCACCATCGTGCTGCACAAGCCCTATGCACGGCATGCCTTGGCCAATGCGCTCGGCGCCGCGCTGCGAAACCCTCAAAGCATGACGTCCTTGTAGCCCTGGAAGCGCGGTCCGGGTTGCAGCCGTTACGCCGAACCTGCGCATCGCCTGACTGCAACGGCGGCGGAGGTCACCCAGGCAACCGAGAAACCGGGCAACGCCGGTGCGCACGCGAACCGAATCGCGTCGCGCGCCACTTGGCGATATCCTGCGTGCGCATGAAGGTCCTGTTCCTCGAAATCGACACCGAAAGCGACTGGGCGGTGGCCTCTCTCGGCCCCGGCTTCCTGGCCGCGACGCTGCGCGCGCACGGCCATGCGGCGGCCTTCCTGCGCCTGGGCATCGCCATGGGCCTGGAGGACATCCTGGCCGCGCTGCGCGACCAGGCCCCGGACCTGATCGGCATCTCCGCCACCACGCGGCAATGGCTGCGCGCGCGTGCCCTTCTGGCCGATCTGCGCCGCGTTTCCAACATCCCCACCATCCTGGGCGGCCTGCACGCGACCTTCGCGCCCGAGGAGGTGCTGAAATCCCCCGGCATCGACTATGTCTGCCTCGGCGAGGGCGAGTCGGCGCTGCTCGACCTGGTCGAGGCCCTGGCCACCGGCGGCGAGACCACGGCCATCGGCAATATCTGGGCGAAGGGGGCACCGCGCCCTGCGATCCGCCCGCCGATCGAGCCAATCGACTCCATTCCCTTCGCCGCGCGCGACCTGCTCGATGAACGCTACGGTGTGGTCCATGTCTCGACCCAGCGCGGTTGCCCGTTTCCCTGCACCTACTGTGCGGCGCGCATGTACGACCAGCTCTATGCCGAACAATCCACCGGCAGCTACGGCCGCCGCCGCAGCCATGAGAGCGTGCTGTCCGAACTGCGCGCCATCCGCGCCGCCGGCCCGCTCAACTACGTCATCTTCCTCGACGACACCTTCACCATCCACCACCCCTGGGTCACCAAATTCTGCCGCGTCTATGG
>JBKJNV010000519.1:0-5876 GCA_046593435.1 Roseomonas sp. | reverse complement strand
GTTTTAAACTTGTCACCATTGCCAACGAGGTCGGCCTGATGGTCGCGGCCGCCAAGGCGGCGGTGAAGGAAGCGAAGGCTTAAAGGGCACTCTCAGCCCTTCTTCGGCAAGCCGCGGCCGGCACCGATCGCGCCCTCGCCGAAGCGGGCGCGCAAGGCTTCCACCGCGCGCCATTTCGCCACGCGCCTGGGCGCGCCGGGGTCGGCCAGATCCGCCTGGTCGGCCTCGGCCGCCGGGCGCAGCGGCTGGGCGCCGACGCCGATCAGGCGGAACGCCACCTGGCCATCCACCTCGCGGCGCAACATGGACTGCGCGGCGGCGAAGATCGCCTCCGGCAGCAGTGTCGCGCCGCCCAGCCGCACCGTGCGGGTGCGCGAGGCAAAGGCCGCCGTCTTCAGCTTCAGCACCACGCCGCCGGCGGAAAACCCCTTCTCCCGCAGCCGTCGCGCGAGCTTTTCGCACATCAGCCACAAGGGCCTCTCCAGCGCCTCCAGCTCGCGCATGTCGGCCTCGAAGGTGGTCTCCGCACTGATCGACTTCGTGTTCCGCGCCGGGTCCACCACGCGCGCATCCTCGCCCCGCGCACGCACCGCGAGGCCCGGCCCTTCATCACCGAAGCGCTTCTGCGCGTCCCGCGCATCGAGTGCAGCCAACTGGCCCAAAGTGGCGAAGCCCGCGACTTGCAGGCGCTTTTCCATCGCCGGCCCGATCCCCGGCAGCAGCCCCACCGGCTGCGGCGCGAGCCAGCCCGCCGCCTCCCCCGCGCCGATGACGGAAAACCCCCGCGGCTTGTCGCGCTCGGCGGCGAGCTTCGCCATCAGCCGGTTGGCGGCAAGGCCGATCGACACCGTGACCCCCACCTCCTCCTCCACCGCCTGCGCGAAGCGCGCGAGCACGGCGGCGGGCGGGGCGGCGTGAAGCGCCTCGGTCCCGCGCAGATCCAGCACCGCCTCATCGATCGACAGCGGCTGCACCAACGGCGTGAGCGTCTCCATCATCTCGCGGATGCGCCGCCCCTCGCGCACATACTTCGCGATGTCGGGGCTGATCACCTCCGCATCCGGGCAGGCGGCGAGGGCCTTCCACATCGGCATCGCACTGCGCACGCCGCGCGTGCGTGCGATGTAGCAGCAGGCCGCGACCACGCCGCGCCTTCCGCCGCCCACGATCACCGGGCGGGTCAGCAGTTCCGGCCGGTCACGCTTCTCGACGCTCGCGTAGAAGGCGTCGCAATCCACATGCGCGATGCCGAGGCTCAGCACCTCCGCGTGGCGCACCATCCGCCGCCCGCGGCAGCGGGGGCAAGGGCCGGGGGCGGCCGCGCCGGTCCAGAAGCAGTTTCGGCACAGCGCGCCCATCATCAGGCTCGCCCCCATGGCATGGCCGCGAATGCCAGCAGCAGGACGGCGTAGATCACCCCCTCGGGCGTTGCGAAATGCGCGACCCAGGCACCCGGCCCGGCGCCGTTCAGAACCGCGCCGAGGGCCAGCTCAATGGCCACCAGCACCGCCAGCGCGACACCACCCATCGCGATCCGCCCCGCACTGCGCGGCGGAACATCCTGCCATCGTGCGATGCGCGGCGCCGCCCAGGCCATCGCGGCGAGCATCGGCACCGCTTCCAGGGCAGTCGCCGCAACCACCCCGATGGCGGGTGCGACCAGCATCACCCGTGCCACGCCGAGGGCGAAGCCCACCCCGAACAGGGCAAGCGCATAGGCCCCGCCGGCGAGCGCCGCGCGCCTCACCTGCCATCCCAAAGGCGCGCCGCACCAAAGACGCCGGATGAATCGCCGTGCCTGGCCCGCAGCACCGGCGTCTGCGCATGGCCGGAGAAGACATGGCGCGGCATCAGCCGCGGCACCTCGGCGGACAGGTGCGCCATGCGGGACAGCCCCCAGCGAGCACGATCACATCGGGGTCGAGCATGTTCACCGCCATCGCCATGCGCGCGCCCCCGTTCGGTTACTTCTGCAGGATGAACTTGATGCCTTCGACCATGAGCGGCCGCTTTTTCCGGGCGGAGAATTCGCCCGCCGCCTCGATGACGCCGGGCCATGCGCGGTGATAATCATCCCCGATCAGGAAGCCGCCGGGTGCCAGCAGTTCCCAATAGTCGTTCAGGTCATTGATGACCTCGCGATACTCATGCGCGGCATCGACGTGGATCACCGAGGCGGTGATCTTGAGGGAGGCAAAGATCTTTGCCGCGGTCGAGGAGGTTTGCGCCACCGGAATGACATAGTCCGTCACGCCGGAATTCACCGTGTTCGTCAGAAAGGTCGTGTAGATATCCGGAAAGCCGAACTTCCGCTGGAACTTGCTGTGCACGCCGGACCAGTGTTCGGGCGAGCCCAGGAAGGTGTCGACGGCGAGCACGACGCCGTCAATGCCATTGGCCTTCATCGCTTTCGCCATGCTGATCGTCGACTGGCCCTTCCAGACGCCAACATCGATGACGACCTTCGCGTCCTGCTTCGTCGAGGCAAGCCGCGCCAGGGATGGGTGGTTGCCGTTCCAGCCCTGAAGATCCGTGCCGTCCGGCGTGGCTTCGAAGCCCGTCCAGATGTCGGTGCCGTACAGCCGCTGCATCAGGGCTTCACAGGTCGAGGGCATCGATCGATCTCCACGCGAGGTTCAAGGGCCGGCCCCGTTACGCCTAGATGCGATTATCCCTGCGGTCCACAGGGCGGTCACCAAAGCCGCGCGGCCCCGAATACCCCGCTGGAATCCCCATGCTTCGCCCGCAGCACCGGCGTCTGCGCATGGTCGGAAAAGACGTGGCGCGGCATCAGGCGGGGCAGTTCCGTGTACAGGTGCGCCATGTTGGACAAGCCCCCCGCCAGCACGATCACGTCGGGGTCGAGGATGTTCACCACCATCGCCAGCGCGCGCGCCAGCCGGTCCGCGTGCCGCGCGAGTGCGGCCACCGCCACCGGATCCCCCGCCGCCGCGCGCCCCGGCAGCGCGGAGGCATCCCGCGCCCCCGGCCCATCCGCATCGGCGGCGAGTGCTGGGCCGGACAGCACCGTCTCCAGACAGCCATGCTGGCCACACCAGCACAGCGGGCCGGGATGCTCGTCTGCGCGCATCCAGGGCAGGGGCGTGTGGCCCCACTCCCCGGCAACCCGGTTGCGCCCATCGAGGATGCGCCCGCGCGTGACGATGCCGCCCCCCACCCCGGTGCCGATGATCACGGCGAACACCGTCTCGAACCCAGCGCCCGCACCATCGGCCGCCTCGCTCATCGCCAGGCAGTTCGCGTCGTTGGAAATCCGCACGCTTCTGGCCAGGCGCTGCTCCAGATCCTCGCGCAGAGGGCGGCCATTCAACGCCTGCGAATTCGCCCCGCGCACCATCCCCGTGGCGGGGCTCAGGCTGCCGGGGATGCCGAGCCCAAAACTGCCGCGCAAACCCAGCTGCGCCTCCGCCCGCTCGACGAGCCCGGCAATGGCCGCAATGGTCTCGTCATAGCCCGCCGGCGTTGCGCAGCGCTGCCGCAGCAGCACGCCGCCATCCTCGCCGAGTGCCACGATCTCGATCTTGGTGCCGCCAAGGTCCACGCCAAGCCGCATGCGCAACAACCCTCTCGCTGGACGCGCCATGCGGCCATGGTGGATCATGTGGGCATGACTGACACCATCCTCGACGTCCAGGGCCTCACCTGCCCTTTGCCCGTGCTCAAGGCGAACAAGGCGCTGCGTGCCCTGGCCCCTGGTGACAAGCTGACCGTGCTCGCGACCGACCCGGCGAGTGTCGCGGATTTCCACGCCTTCAGCCGGGAGACGGGGCACGCCATCGTCGCGTTCAGCGAAGCCCAGGGCAAATACCGCTTCGTGCTGAAAAAGCGCGAGGCGGCGGAAGGCACCCCGTCATGAGCGTGCTGCTGCTGACCCACCGTGCCTGCCTCGGCCATGACCCCGGCCCCCACCATCCCGAATGCCCGGACCGGCTGCGCGCCGTGCTCGCCGCACTCGATGCCGAGGATTTTTCTGACCTGCTGCGGGACGAAGCCCCCCGCGCCACGCGCGAAGAATTGCTGCGGGTCCATCCAGCGCGGCACATCGACGCCATTCTGGGCATCGTGCCCGAGGGCGATGAGCTGGTGGCGCTGGACGGGGACACCCTGATGTCCGCCGGTTCCGCCGAGGCCGCGCTGCGCGCCGCGGGTGCGGCCGTCGCGGCGGTGGATGCGGTGCTCGCGGGCGGCATCCGCCGCGCCTTCTGCGCCACGCGCCCGCCTGGCCACCATTGCGAACCCAGCCAGCCGATGGGGTTCTGCCTCTTTGCCAATGCCGCCATTGCCGCCCGCCACGCCCAGGCCGCGCATGGGGTCGCCCGCGTCGCCGTGGTGGATTTCGACGTCCATCACGGCAATGGCACCCAGGCCTGCTTCGAGGCGGATGCCAGCCTGCTCTACATCTCCTCCCATCAATGGCCGCTCTACCCGGGCACCGGCGCGGCGTCGGAAACCGGCGTTGGCAACATCGTGAACGGGATCCTGCCGGCGGGTGCGACGGGGGCTGCCTTCCGCGCGCTCTGGGCCGGTGACCTGCTGCCGGCGCTGGATCGCTTCGCCCCCGGTCTGATCATCATCTCGGCCGGATTCGACGCCCATGCCCGCGACCCGCTGGCCCAGCTGCGCGTCACCGAGGCCGATTTCGCCTGGCTCACCACCGAAATCTGCGCCCTTGCAGAGCGCCATTGCGGCGGCCACGTGGTGAGCCTGCTCGAAGGTGGGTATGACCTGGCGGCGCTGGCGTCCTCAACCGCCGCCCATGTCCGGGCGCTGCGCGATGCTTGAGGACGCGCCGGTGGCGCTGCGCGATGCTAGACGACGCGCCGGTGGCGGGATGCCTGACTGCCACGCAATCCTGGACCGCGCCGTCCGGCTCTGCTTGGTTACGTGTTAAGGAAAGCTGACACCGCCGGATGTACGTATAATGGCCACGACTGACACCAAACCCGCCGAGGTCACCGGCCTCAGCTTCGAAGACGCCCTGGCCGAGCTGGAGGCCATCGTGAAGACGCTCGAAGGCGGGCAGGGGCGGCTGGAAGAATCCGTCCGCGCCTATGAGCGCGGCGCTGCACTCCGCCGCCATTGCGAGACCAAGCTCGCCGAGGCCGAGCAGAAGGTGCAGGCCATCACCGAAGGCCCGGGCGGCATCACGCTGCGTGACGTGGAATGATGATGGCCACGAAAGACGGAGTGCCCCGGACCGCATCGTGGTCCGCAAGCGCGAATGCGCGCCGCCGGAAGTCCGGCGAGCCAAGCCGAGGGACGCGGCGCCCGGCGCTTGAGGGCACAAAAACATCGGCGTGCCTTCGGCACGACGCGCTTGAGGGCACAACATGAGCGCCCTGAGCGAAGCGATGGCGCAATCCGCCATCGAGATCGACGAAGCGCTCGACCTGCTTCTGCCCTCTGTCGAGGGCGATGAGGCACGGCTGTATGACGCCATGCGCTATGCCGCCATGGGCGGCGGCAAGCGCCTGCGCGGCTTCCTGGTGCTCGAGGCGGCGCGCCAGTTCGGCGTCGGCCGTTCCGCCGCCCTCCGGGTCGCGGCCGGCATCGAGATGATGCACGCTTATTCCCTGGTCCATGACGACCTGCCGGCGATGGATGACGACGCGCTCCGCCGCGGCAAGCCCACCGCGCACATCGCCTTCGACGAGGCGACCGCCATTCTCGCCGGCGACGCGCTGCAGGCCCACGCCTTCTTCGCCATGACCGAGGACGAGACCCATGCCGACCCCTGGGTGCGGGCCGAGCTGTGCCGCTGCCTCGCGCGTGCGGCCGGCGCGCGGGGGATGTGCGGCGGCCAGATGCTGGACATGCTGGCCGAACGGGCCACATCACCCCTCGATGAACCCGCC
>JBKJNV010000485.1:0-2744 GCA_046593435.1 Roseomonas sp. | reverse complement strand
GCCTGGAACAGCGTCGGCAGGCAGGCCGAGGCCATCACCGCATCCGGCGTCATCTCGGCGTGTTCGAACACCTTCAGCCGGCCGTTCAGCACGTTGGTGGCGCAGACGAACAGGCGCGGCTCGATGGCGGCGCGCAGGCGCTTGAAATCCACCACCTCGTCGATCAGGTCGCGCAGCGGGTTTTTGTTCTGCGGGTTGAGTTCATAGGGGGAGAACATCCGGCTGAGCATGTCCGCCATGTGGAACAGCGGCTGGTAGTCCATGCTGCCGCGCCCGGCCGCGCGGTCCATCATCGTGGGCTGAATGGGCGAACGCGCCGCCAGCCGCGCCGCGCCGTGCCAGAACTGGTAGAGCATCTGCCGGGCCAGCGCCGGGCCGCCCGCGCCCAGCCCATCGGCCACCACCGTCGCGTTCATGGCCCCTGCCGAGGTGCCGACCAGCGCCTCGACCTCGATCCGCTCATCGGCGAGCAGCCGGTCCAGCACGCCCCAGGTGAAGGCGCCGTGCGAGCCGCCGCCCTGCAGCGCGAGCTTGATGCGTTTGCGGGGCGGCTTCGCGGTCGCGTCAGGCATGGTGGGTTTCTCTTCACTCGTTGTCGAAGGAGATGACAGGCGACCGGGCGGGTTCGGCGGCCCGCCCAGGGCGGCTTCGGCGGCCCCTCTGGGCGAGGGCGCCGACGCCGGGCGTGAAGCCAGGTGCTGCGGCTTCATGGCGCGGCGCCGCTGCCGGACAGTGCCGCCTCGTAGAGCGCACGCGCAATGTCGCGCGGCAGCGTATCGAGCACGGCCGCGCCGGCGGCTGGCGTGGCGGCTGGCAGGCCGGCCGCGGCGGCTGCCCGTGCGAAGGCGCCGATTTGGTCGGCGCGGGCTTGTCCAAGCCCAAGTGCCGCGCCCGGCGGGGTCGGCGGCGGCAGCACGCCGAGGAAGCCGAGCCGGCCGGCGAAGCTCGCGACGCGCCCTGCCTGGGCATCGCCATCGGCGCGGCGTTCGGCGGCCAGCGCCTCGCCCAGGCGCCAGCCCAGGCGCCGGCACAGGCTGCCCAGCACATCCGCCTCCCGCGCGAGCGCGAGGAGGATGCCGGGCGCCGCGGGGCGGGCGAATTCCGTCCCCTCGATCAGCCGGCGCAGCGTCGCGATCGCGTCCGTGGGCAGACCTGCCGCCAAAGCGAGTGCCGTCGTGGCATCGGCGGATTGGCGTTCCAGCCGTCCTGGCAACCCGGCCTCAGAGCCATCATGGAGCAGGTCATGGCCGATCATCGCGAGCGTCCCGAGGCCGGCTTCGGCCGCAGAGATCAGCCCGGCCTCGCGCGCGGCGGCGGTCAGCCAGCCCATGGCCAGCGCGGCTTCGGCCTGGTGGTGGCGGTCGTGGTAGGCGGGCTCCCGCCCCGGCGGAAAGCCGGCGCCGTGGTCCTCAACGGCCTGGCCCAGCGCGACGGCGGCGCGCAGCAGCGGGGCGAAGGCAGGCTTGGCGGTGGCGGGGCCCAGGGCGCAGCGCATCGCGGCCTCGGCCGCCGCGGCGGCGTCGGGGGCTCCCGCACGACGGGCGAGGAACCGGGCCTCGATTTCGCCGAGGCATCGGGGGGCGTGATTGTTCAAGATAGCTTGAGCAAAGCGCGCCCGGACAGCCGTGTCACGCAATGGCTGCCGCAAGGCTAACGTTTCCCGGAAGCTTCATTGCGATGTCAGTGGCAAAAGCCGCCGGGCAGGGTGGGGGCGTTTCGGAAAGGAACAAGGTATGCAGCTCAAGGGCAAGGTCGCGCTGGTGACCGGATCGACCTCGGGCATTGGCCTGGGCATCGCGCGGGTTCTGGCCGGGGCGGGTGCGGACCTGGTCCTCAACGGCTTCGGTGCTGGCGCCGCAATCGAGACGCTGCGTGCCTCGCTCGCCGAGGAGTTTTCCGTCCGCGTGGTATTCAAGGGCCGCTGATATTGCAGACCCCGCCGCCTGCGGGGCCATGGTCGAGATGGCAACCGGCCCGCTCGGGGCCGTGGACATCGTGGTGAACAATGCGGGCATCCAGTTCACCGCCCCGGTCGAGGAATTCCCGATCGAGAAGTGGAACCAGTGATCGCGATCGACCTCTCGGGCGCTTTCTACATGATACGCGCCGCCCTGCCGGGGATGCAGGCGCGCGGCTGGGGCCGCATCGTCAACATCGGCCTCCGCGCACGGGCTGGTCGCCTCGGCCCACAAGGCGGCCTATGTGGCCGCGAAGCACGGGTTGCTGGGGCTGACCAAGGTGGCCGCGCTGGAATGCGCCAATGCCGGTGTGACCGCCAATTCGGTCTGCCCGGGCTGGTTGCTGCGGCCGCTGGTGCAGCAGCAGATCGAAGCCCGGGCCAAGGAAAACGGCACCAGCGTAGCCCATGAGACCGAGGCGCTGGTGGCCGAGAAGCAGCCGATGCACGCCTTCTCCTCGCCCGAGACCATCGGCGCGGCGGTGCTGTATTTGTCCTCGGAGGGGGCGCGGACAGTCACCGGGATCGCCCTGCCCGTGGATGGCGGTTGGACGGCGCAGTAGGGGCGCGGGCTGCCGACCACGGCTGCACAGCTCGCGCGCCGCGAGCCCGATTGGGCAAACGCGGGAAGTCCCCGGCGAGCCCAGCCGCCGGCGTCACGGCAACGACCGGCGCATGAGCTCGCCGCAGGGCGCCGGCGGTCATTCTCCGTGACCGCGGATGCTCAGCTGGCGCCGATTCCCTGCGCGCGCGCCATGGCCACACAATGGTCACGGAAGCCGGCGAC
>JBKJNV010000089.1:0-4305 GCA_046593435.1 Roseomonas sp. | reverse complement strand
GGATTGCGCGAATATTCCCAGTTGAAGATCACATCGTCGGCGGTGAAATCCTGGCCGTCATGCCACTTCACGCCACGCTTCATTTTCCAGGTGACGGTCCGCCCGTCTGCGGAGAGGCCGCCATTCTCGAGCGAGGGGATTTCGGCGGCGAGCACCGGGTACAGCGTGCCATCCGCGGCCCAGCCGGCCAGGGGTTCGTAGAAGACGCGGCTTGCATCCTGGTTCGTGGTGCCGACCGCGAAATGCGGGTTGAGCAGCGTCGATGCCTGCCAATAGAGGATCTTCAGCGGGCCGCCACCGCCGCGCCTGGTTGGCCTGTAGGCGGGCACGCTCTGGGCCGATGCCGGCGACACGCCCGCGATGGCGAGCAACTGCGTCGCCATCGGCGCGGTGAAGCCCACCGCGGCCATGCGCTTGACGAAGCCGCGCCGCGACAGACGGCCCTGCTGCACGCGCCCGATCATCTGGCGCAGATCATCCTCATTCATGCCCGGTCTCCCGCTATTTGATGCGCGGCGGCGGGTGGTTGGCTCACCCTGCCGCTGCCGCCCTCGATTGTGTCCGTAACGCTACAGGACGCCGCTTGCCCGCCGAAAGGCAATTCTGCACGCTCAGCCGCGCGGCCCGCCGAGTTCCTGCTCCACCACGGACGCCCAGTAGGCGACGCCGAGCGGGATGATCGCGTCGTTGAAGTCGAATTGCGGCGTGTGCAGGTTGGCCGAGGTGCCGTCTGGCCCGGCACCGCCGCCGATGAACATGAACGCGCCCGGGCGGGCTTCGAGCATGAGGGAGAAATCCTCACCGCCCATGACCGGCAGGGCGTTCGGGTCCACCTTCGTCTCACCCACCAGCGCGACGGCCGCGGCGACCGCGACCTCGGTCTGCTCGCGATGGTTGACCGTCGCGGGCACGCCACGGCGATAGGCGTACTCGGCCGTGGCGCCGTGCAGGGCGGCGAACCCATGCGCCAATTCGCCGATCCGGCGTTCCAGCAGGTCCCGCACTGGGGCCGTGTAGCTGCGCGCGGTGCCGGTGAGGGTGATTTCCGCCGGCATGACATTGGCACCTTGCAGCGAGCCGCCCTGGATCGCGCCGACACTGATGACGGCACTGTCCACCGCGGAGACGTTGCGCCCGATGATGGTCTGGAGTGCCAGCACGAAATGCGCCTGCACGATGGTGAGGTCGGTGGCCAAATGCGGCGTCGATCCGCCATGCCCGCCGGTGCCGTGGAACACCACGGTGAAGCGGTCCGATGCAGCGAGGGCGGGCCCGGGACGGGTGGAGAACTCCCCGGCCGGAAAATTCGGCTTGTTGTGCAGCCCGTAGACGGTATCGCAGGGGAAGCGGTCGAACAGGCCGTCGTCGAGCATGGCCTTGGCACCACCACGCCCCTCCTCGGCGGGCTGGAAGATCAGGTGCACGGTGCCGGCGAAATCGCGGTTTTCCGAAAGCCAGCGGGCGGCGCCCAGCAGCATGGTGGTGTGGCCGTCATGCCCGCAAGCATGCATCAGGCCGGGGTTTTTCGACGTGTAGGGAACGCCGGTGGCCTCGGGGATGGGCAGCGCGTCCATGTCCGCGCGCAGGCCGATCACGCGCTGGCCGGGCCGGGTGCCGCGGATGGTGCCCACGACGCCGAACTTGCCCACGCCGGTCACGGTCTCGATGCCCCAGCTGCGCAGGTGTTCGGCGACGAGTGCCGAGGTGCGCACCTCCTCCATGCCCAGTTCGGGGTGGGCGTGGATATCCTGGCGGATGGCGGCGAGTTCGGGCTGCCAGGCGGCGACGGCGTCGATCACGGAGCGGGTCATGCAGATGGGCCTTCGTTGTTTCGACCACCCTACGCGGAAGTGAGGGCGAGCGGATGGAGCAAAAATGGTCTGTCCCAGCCCTGAAGGGCTAGCAAATTCCAAGCGAGCCCCGAGCGTTCAGACCCAGTCGGGTGCGGCCAGCAGCCCGAGCAGCCGTGCGGTGGCGACCTGGTCGGGGCTGACCGTCGCCGCCGACCAGAGGAAATTGACCGTGCCGACGCAGGTGGCGCCCAGCCGCACCGGCACGTTCACGATGGCCCGGAAGCCCAACCGCGCGATCAGCGCGTGGTCGTCGAAATGCGCGGCGATGGCGGCCTCGCCCTCGCCCACGAAGACCTGGCCTTCCAGCAGTACATGGCGGCCCCAGGCGGTGTCCCGCTTCGACTTCCATCCCGCCAGCGGATAGGCCTCGGCGTCGGAGGTGTAGAGACGGCGCACCTGCATCGTCGCGGCTTCGAACCGCATGGCGGTGCACAGGCCGTGACCCATGGACTCGCGGCCCACGGCGTCGATTGCGGGGAGCAGCGGGTGGGCCTGGGTGAGGCGCGCCAGCTGCGCGGCGGTCAGGCGGGCGGCGCCCTCAGGCATCCGACATCGCGATGCCGAGGTCGCGAATCACGCGGGTCCATTTCTCGACATCGGCGCGCAGGATGGTGGAAAAACTCTCCGGCGTCTCGTTGGTGACTTCGACCCCGATTGCGGTCATGCGGTCGCGCACCGCGGGTGTGGCCATTGCCGCGTTGATCGCGCGGTTGAGCTGCGTGACCAAAGCGGGCGGCATGCCGCGCGGGCCGAGCGCGCCGTACCAGACCGCCATCTCATAGCCCGGTACCACCTCGGCCACGGTGGGCACGTCGGGCAGCAGGGGGGAGCGGCGGCCTTCGGTCACGGCCAGCAGGCGCAGGCGGCCTTCGCGGACATGGGGCAGGGTCTGCGTGCCGGCCGAGAAGAAGAGCTGCGTCTGGCCGGCCACCGTGTCCTGCACCGCCGGCGCGCCGCCGCGATAGGGGACGTGCACCATCTCGATGCCGGTCATGCGTGCGAACATTGCCGCACACAGGTGGTTTGTGGACCCAGGCCCCGCCGAGGCATAGGCAATGCGGCCGGGATTGGCGCGGCCATAGGCCACGAATTCGGCCAGCGTGTTCGCGGGGACGGAGGGGTGGACGACCATGGTGTTCAGCACATAGGCGAGCAGCGCGATGGCGGAAAAATCCTCGGCACCGCGGAACGGCATGTTGTTGAACAGCGCCTCGTTCATGGCGTGCGTGCTCATCGATCCGAACAGCAGCGTGTAGCCATCGGGCTGGGCGCGGGCGACGGCGGCGGAGCCGATATTGCCCGAGGCGCCGGAGCGGTTTTCGACCAGGACGGGCTGGCCGAGGCTCGCGCGTAGCGGCTCGGCCAGGACGCGGGCGAGGATGTCCGTGGTGCCGCCCGGTGCCCAGGGCACGATCAGCGTGACCGGGCGGTTCGGGTAGGGGGCGGGCGCCTGGGCCCATGCGTCAATGGGGGCGGCGAAGGGGGCGGCGAAGGGCAGGGCGAGGGCGGCGCGGCGGGGGAGGGAGGGTGAGGGCATGGCGAGCGGCTCCGCGATGATGGGACGCCTGCATGGCACCGCCGGGCGCGATATGGGAAGAGGGCGTATGTTCACGACCCGCCCGGAATTGCGTGGCACGCACCACGCCGTCACCTCCACCCACTGGATCGCCTCCGCGGTGGGGATGTCCGTGCTCGAGCGCGGCGGGAATGCTTTCGACGCCGCCTGCGCGACCGGGTTCGTGCTGCAGATCGTGGAGCCGCACCTGAACGGGCCGGGCGGCGAGGTGCCCATCATCCTCAAGCGCCATGATGCGGCGGGGCCTGTCGTCATCTGCGGGCAGGGGCCGTTTCCGATGGCGGCGAATTCGGCGCGGTTCGCGGCGCTGGGGCTCGCGCAAGTGCCGGGGACGGGGCTGCTGCCCTCGGTGGTGCCCGGCGCCTTCGATGCCTGGATGCTGCTGCTGCGCGACCATGGCACCTGGTCGCCGCGCGCCGTGCTGGAGGCTGCGATCGGGTATGCCGAGGATGGGTTTCCGGTGCTGGGGCGGGTTTCTACCTCGATCCTCGCGGCGCAGGCATTCTTCGCCGCCGAATGGCCCAGCTCGGCGGCGATCTGGCTGCCGGGTGGCGAAGTGCCGCGGCCGCGCACGCGCTTCACCAGCCCCGCGATTGCGGCCACCTATCGCCGCATCCTGGCCGAGGCGGAGGCGGTGGGCGATGATCGTGTGGCGCAGATCGAGGCGGCGCGAGGCGCGTTCTACCGGGGCTTCGTGGCCGAGGCGATCGGAGACTTCTACCGCACGCAGTCGCTGATGGATTCGACGGGGCGGCGGAATGCCGGGCTGCTCACGGCCGATGACCTGGCGCGGTATTCCGCGCGTGTGGAGCCGACGGTGTCGCGCGACCACCACGGCGTGACGGTGCACAAGACCGGGCCCTGGGGGCAGGGGCC
>JBKJNV010000070.1:0-2852 GCA_046593435.1 Roseomonas sp. | reverse complement strand
GCTACGAGACGGTGGGCCGCGTGCGTGATGCCGGACCCGACTCGGGCCGCCGCGCGGGGGAGCGAGTCTTCGTCCCCGGCTCCAAAGGCTTTTCCGATGTTCGCGGCCTGTTCGGCGCCGCGGCGCGGCGTGTGGTCCTGCCCGGCGCGCGGGCAACGCCGATCGCGGAATCGCTGGGCGATTCGGGTGTTCTGCTCGCACTCGCCGCCACGGCGCAGCACGCGATCGCGCCTTCCATGCCCGACCTGATCGTGGGCCATGGCGTGCTTGGCCGCCTGATCGCGCGGCTGGTGATGGCGCATGGCGCTGCCCCGCCGATGGTGTGGGAGACGAACCCCGAACGCGCCCAGGGTGCGACGGGATACACGGTGGTGGACCCCGCGCAGGATACACGCCGCGACTACGGATGCATCTGTGATGTCAGCGGTTCGGCCGATGCGCTCGACATGCAGATCGCACGCCTTGCACCAGGTGGGGAGATCATCCTCGCTGGCTTTTATTCCGCACCGCTCAGCTTCGCCTTCCCGCCGGCCTTCATGCGCGAGGCACGCATCCGCATCGCTGCCGAATGGCAGCCGGCCGACCTGGTCACCGTCACCGGATTGCTCGACCGCGGCGCGCTCTGCCTCGATGGCCTGATCACGCATCGCGCGCCGGCCAGCGACGCCGCCGGCGCCTACCGCACCGCCTTTGAAGACCCCGCCTGCCTGAAGATGATCCTGGACTGGAGAGACATGCCATGAACGCCGTCCCAGGACAGGGCTCCATGCAGGATGCGTTGCGCGCGGAAGCCGCGATCGAACCCGATGCCGTGCACACGGGGCCGGTGAAGAAGGAAACGCAGGTCATCGCCATTTACGGCAAGGGTGGCATCGGCAAGTCCTTCACGCTCGCCAACCACAGCTACAAGATGGCGCAGCAGGGCAAGCGCGTGCTGCTGATCGGCTGCGACCCGAAATCCGACACCACCTCGCTGTTGTTCGGCGGCCGATCCTGCCCGACCATCATCGAGACCAGCTCGCGCAAGAAGGCCGCTGGCGAGCAGGTGCAGATCGGCGATGTCTGCTTCAAGCGCGACGGCGTCTTTGCGATGGAATTGGGCGGCCCGGAAGTCGGCCGCGGCTGCGGCGGGCGCGGCATCATCCACGGCTTCGAGCTGCTCGAGAAGCTGGGCTTCCACGATTGGGGATTTGATTACGTGCTGCTCGACTTCCTGGGCGACGTCGTATGCGGCGGCTTCGGCCTGCCGATCGCGCGCGACATGTGCCAGAAGGTGATCGTGGTCGGATCGAACGACCTCCAGTCGCTGTATGTCGCGAACAACGTCTGCTCCGCGGTCGAGTACTTCAAGAAGCTCGGCGGCAATGTCGGCGTGGCGGGCATGGTCATCAACAAGGATGACGGCACCGGCGAGGCACATGCCTTCGCCGCCGCCGTCGGCATCCCGGTGCTCTCCGCCATCCCCGCCGATGACGACATCCGCCGGAAAAGCGCGAATTACGAAATCATCGGCACGCCGGGCAGCCAATGGGCGAGCGTCTTCGAGGAGTTGGCGACGCAGGTCGCCATCGCCCCGCCGGTGCGCCCGAAGCCGCTGACGCACGAGGCCCTGCTCGGCCTGTTCAAGGGTGAGGCGGTGGGCCGCGGCGTGGTGCTCGACCCCGCCACGATGGAAGACATGTGCGCCGGCGTCGTGCTCACGAAACCCACGCTCGAAGTGCAGTACGAGGGCGCGTGATGGACGGGGCCCTCCCTCCTCCAGACACCGGCGCCGGCTGCCATGGCGGCCGCGCGACGATGGATGAGGCCGCACGCGCGGCGGGCAAGTCGGCGACGATGGACCGGCTGACCAAGGACTACCCGCGCGGGCCACACGACCAGCCGCAATCCATGTGCCCGGCCTTCGGATCGCTGCGGGTGGGCCTGCGGATGCGCCGTGTGGCGACGATCCTGTCGGGCTCGGCTTGCTGCGTGTACGGGCTGACCTTCACCTCGCATTTCTATGGCGCCAAACGCAGCGTTGGCTACGTGCCCTTCAACTCGGAAACACTGGTCACCGGCAAGCTGTTCGAAGACATCCGCGAGGCGGTGCACCTGACAGCAAAGCCCGAGGATTACGACGCCGTCGTGGTCATCAACCTGTGTGTGCCGACCGCGTCAGGCGTGCCGCTGGACCTGCTGCCCAAGCAGATCGACGGCGTGCGGATCATCGGAATCGACGTCCCCGGCTTCGGCGTGCCGACGCATGCGGAGGCCAAGGATGTGCTGGCGGGTGCGATGCTGCGCTACGCGCGCACCGAAGCTGAATCCGGCCCCGTCGCGCGGCCCACGAAGTATGTTGAAGGTGAGCGCAGCATCGCCCTGGTGGGTGAGCTGTTCCCCGCCGATCCGGTCGGCATCGGCATGTTGCTCGCACCCATGGGCCTGACCGTTGCGCCGCAGACACCCGCGCGCGAATGGCGCGATCTCTACGCCGCGCTGGACTGCGTGACCGTCGCCGCCGTGCATCCTTTCTACACTGCCTCCATCCGTGAGTTCGCCGCCGCCGGCCGTCCTGTCGTGGGCTCCGGCCCCGTGGGCGTGGACGGTACGGCCGCATGGCTCGATGCCATCGGGCGCTCGGCCGGTGTTTCGGCGGAACTGGTTGATGCCGCCAAGGCGCGCGCTCTCCCGGCGATTGCCGCGGCGATGGCCGCGAACCCGATCAAGGCGCGCATCACCGTCTCGGGCTATGAGGGCAGCGAGCTTCTGGTCGCCCGCCTGCTGGTCGAGGCCGGTGCCGATGTGCCCTATGTCGGCACCGCCTGCCCGCGCACCGAGTGGAGCAACGCCGATCGCGAATGGCTCGAAGC
>JBKJNV010000002.1:0-5149 GCA_046593435.1 Roseomonas sp. | reverse complement strand
AGCATGACGCGCCGCAGCAGGGAAGGACGGTCCATGGACCGCAGGCTCAGGGGGCGCGCGTGAACACGAACATCGCCACTCCCACACTGCCGAAGGCCACGCTCCTCGCGCGGCACCGCGGCGGCCGAGAAGCAGGAGGGTACGCCGCGAGGCGCCATCCCCCCCGCGCCTGTGGCACCGGGATCGCGTTCGGGATCGGAGGCTGCGCATCGGGATCCGCGCAGCGCCGATCGCTTGCGGCTTGCCCTGCTGTCCCGCCCATGCGGCGCAACCTGGCAAACCGCCAGCGCGTTGCCGCTCCACATCGGAACGCAGTTCGGAGATCCTGACCTTATGACTGACATCATCGAGACAACCGACGCCGAGGACAGCGCCCCACGCGCTCAGGCCATGGCGATGGCCGCGGCGAGGAAGACCGCAAAGAAGCCGGCGGCCAAGAAGCCGGCGGCGAAGAAGCCCGCCGCCAAGAAGGCCGCTGCCAAGAAGCCGGCCGCAAAGAAGGCCGCGCCGAAGAAGACCGCTGCCAAGAAGCCGGCCGCGAAGAAGGCTGGCGCCAAGAAGCCCGCCGCGAAGAAGGCCGCGCCGAAGAAGGCCGCTGCCAAGAAGCCGGCCGCGAAGAAGGCTGCCGCCAAGAAGCCGGCCGCGAAGAAGGCCGCGCCGAAGAAGGCCGCTGCCAAGAAGCCGGCCGCGAAGAAGGCAGCCGCCAAGAAGCCGGCTGCGAAGAAGGCCGCGCCGAAGAAGGCCGCTGCCAAGAAGCCTGCCGCGAAGAAGGCCGCACCGAAGAAGGTTGCTGCCAAGAAGGCGCCGGCCAAGCGCGCGACGGCCGCCAAGCCCGCCGCCCGCAAGGCTGCGCCGAAGAAGGCCGCTGCCAAGAAGGCCGCGCCGCCCGCCCCGAAGAAGCCCGCCACGCCGCGCAAGCCGCGTGCGAAGAAGGTGCCGGCCCCGATGGCCGATGCCGCCGCCCCGCCGGAGGCGCCCGCCTCCGACACACCCACGAGCTGAGCTTAGCCGCGATCCCGGCGAGAGGGCGTCGTCCGCGCGAGCGGGCGGCGCCCTCTTCGCATCGACGGCCCGCATGCCCATGATCACCACCGGTCTCCTCGAACCTCAAGCCGCGGCCCCGCTGATCGCCGCCTACGCCGCAGAGATGCGCCCCTTGCTGCACGGCGCCGCGATCCCGCGAGCGGAGGAGGCGTCCGCAATGCTGGACGGCGCACTGCTGCTCGGCGCCTTCGACGCGGGCGTGCCGGTGGGCTTCCTGCTGCTGCTCGACCTGCCCGAGATCGTCTTCGCGCGCCGCTGCGGCCAGGTGGAGGACCTGTTCGTCCTGCCCAGCCATCGTCGCCGCGGTGCGGCGCGCGCGCTGCTCACCGCCGCCATCGCCGAGGCGCGGGCGCGCAACTTCTCCCACCTGCGCTGGTTCGTCCCCGAGCGCGACATGGCCGCCATCGCGCTCTATGACACCATGGCGGAGCGCGCCGGATGGCGCGGCTTCATCCTCCGCCTCGATGCCGATGCCTCGCTCTGACGCCGGGACGACCGCCATGATCCACACCGCCGCCGCCCGCATCGCCCCGCACATCCGGCGCACACCCATGCTGCGCCTGCCGGCCGGCGCGCTCGCGCCGGTGCCGCTGACGCTCAAGCTCGAATGCCTGCAGCTCTCCGGCAGCTTCAAGGCACGCGGCGCCTTCAATAGCCTCCTCGCGCTGCCGGTGCCCGGCGCGGGTGTCATCGCGGCCTCGGGCGGCAATCACGGCGCCGCCGTCGCGGCCGCCGCGCAGGCGCTGGGCGTCGCGGCCGAGATCTTCGTCCCCGAGATCACCGGCGCAGCCAAACGCGCGCGCATCGAGGGCTTCGGCGCGCGGCTGGTCGTGGGTGGGGCGCGCTACGACGAGGCGCGCGAGGCCGCCGAGGCGCGCGCGGTGCAGACCGGTGCGCACGCCATCCACGCCTATGACCAGCCCGAGGTGCTCGCGGGCCAGGGCACCGTCGCGCTCGAATGCGCCGAGGATGCGCCGGAGTGCACGCATTGGCTGGTGGCCGTGGGCGGCGGCGGGCTCGCCGGCGGCATGGCGCAGTTCTGGGGTAGCGCCAGCGACACGCGCCTTGTCGCGGTGGAACCGGAGGGCTGCCCCTGCCTGCACGCAGCGCTGGCCGCCGGACGGCCGGTGCCGGCGCCGGTGGGTGGGCTCGCGGCCGACAGCCTCGGCGCGCGGCAGGTGGGCGCGCTCGGCTTCGCGGCACTGGTCGCCCATGGCGCCGAAAGCGTGCTGGTCAGCGATGCCGCGATCACGGAAGCGCGCCGCGCCATCTGGGAGGCGTGCCGCATATTGGTGGAACCCGGTGGTGCGGCGGCACTCGCGGCACTGCGGCAGGGCGCTTGGGTGCCACCGCCAGGGGCGCGGGTGGGCGTGCTGCTATGCGGCGCCAATACCGAAGCGGCGGTCTGACCTCAGCAGGGCGAGGGCAGCACCACCAGCTCGGCCAGGCGGCCATCGACCACGAACTCGCCGAAATCCATCTTGAGCTCGTCAGCCACGCCATTCTCGAAGTAGCGCAGGCTCACCTCGTAATCCGGCGTGCCGGCGCCGCCGCTCTGGCTGCCCGGGTCACGGTCGAAGAAAGCGATCCGCATGCGCGCGGAACCCAGCGGCGCCAACGCCGCGAAGCGCGGGTCGACCGTCACCGTGGCCTGCCAGGGCGACATCACCGTGGTGGTGTCCTGCGCGCCACTCGCCGTGGTGCCGTCCAGCAGCGGCGCTGCCAGGATGCGGCTGCCGGCGCGGGCCGCGTTCAGCGACGCAAGCGTGTGGGCCATGGGCAGCAGCGTGCCGGGCGGCAGTGCAATCTCGCGCGCCTGCGGCTGGACGAAGCGCACGACACCGCCCGCCGCCGTCACCTCGCCCTCGCCCTGCACCTGGCTTGCAACGGCGCCCTGGCTTGACTGCGTGAGCGAGAAGCGCAGCCGCGTTCCGTCCCGCGTCTCATAGGTGGAGTAGTCCGAGACGGTCTCCGTCTCGTTGCCATCCCGGTCCACCAGCTTCAGCGTCAGGCGCTGGCGCACGGTCCAGCCGTCGCAGGCGTCCAGCACCTCGAACAGCATCGCACCCGAGGCCTGGGCGACATCGGAATTGTCCCGCGCACGATCGAGCGTCAGGCGATAGGCCGCGCGATGGCCAACCATGTCCCTCGCCTCAAGCGGGGTGCCGAGCGGCACCTGGGCGGCCGCGCCGCCTGCGAGAAACGCCATCCCGAACGCCAGGGCCAAAGCACGCCGCATTGCCATCATCCTTCGCCGTAGCCCACCATTTAGGAAGCCTTCGGACCCGCGGCACCCTTGGGCGGCGCGATATCGAGCTTGATGGACAATTCCTTCAGCCGCGCGGGCTCCACCTCGGCCGGCGCGCCCATCATCAGATCCTCGGCCTGCTGGTTCATCGGGAACAGGATGACCTCGCGGATGTTGGGCTCATCGGCCAGCAGCATCACGATGCGGTCGATCCCCGGCGCCGAGCCACCATGCGGCGGCGCGCCATAGCGGAAGGCGTTGAGCATACCACCAAAGCGGGCTTCGACCACATCGGCGCCATAGCCCGCGATCTCGAAGGCGCGGAGCATGATGTCCGGGCGATGGTTGCGGATGGCGCCACTGCTCAGCTCGATGCCGTTGCACACGATGTCGTACTGGAAGGCCTTGATGGTCAGCGGGTCCATCGTGTTCAGGGCCTCAAGCTCACCCTGGGGCATGGAGAAGGGGTTGTGGCTGAAATCGACCCGCCTGGTCTCCTCGTTCAGCTCGTACATCGGGAAGTCGGTCACCCAGCAGAAGCGGTAGGCGTCCTTCTCGACCAGACCGAGTTCCGTCCCGAGCCGCGTGCGCGCCTTGCCGGCGATCTTCGCGGCGTCGGCGGCCTTGCCGGCCGCGAAGAACACCGCATCCCCGTCCGAGAGGCCGCAGGCCTCCTTGATCGCGGCAACGCGCGCCGGTTCCAAATTCTTGGCAATCGGGCCCTTAGCCTCACCCGCATCGAAGGCGATGTAGCCCAGGCCGCCCGCACCTTCTCCCCGCGCCCACTCGTTCATGGTGTCGAAGAAGCGGCGTGGCTGGCTGGCCGCACCCGGCGCGGGGATGGCGCGAACCACGCCGCCGCCGGCCGTGACCTTCTCGAACAGCCCGAAGCCGCCGCCGGCAAACTGGGCAGAGACATCGCGGATGCGGATGGGGTTGCGCAGGTCCGGCTTGTCCGAGCCGAATTCCAGCATCGCCTGGTCGAAGGGGATGCGCGGGAACGGCGCGGGCGTGACCGCACGCCTCGTGCCGGAGAAATCAGCAAACTCCTCGAACACACCGGCCAGCACCGGCTCGATCGCGGCGAAGACGTCTTCCTGCGTCACGAAGCTCATCTCGAAATCGAGCTGGTAGAACTCGCCCGGGGAGCGGTCGGCGCGCGACGCTTCGTCGCGGAAGCAGGGCGCGATCTGGAAGTAGCGGTCGAAGCCCGCGACCATGGCCAATTGCTTGAACTGCTGCGGCGCCTGCGGCAGCGCATAGAACTTGCCCGGATGCAGGCGTGCGGGCACCAGGAAGTCGCGCGCGCCTTCGGGGCTGCTCGCGGTCAGGATCGGCGTCTGGAATTCGGTAAAACCCTGCTCGATCATTCGGCGGCGGATCGAAGCGATGACCGAGGAGCGCAGCATCAGGTTGCGATGCGGCTTCTCGCGGCGGAGGTCGAGGAAGCGGTAGCGCAGCCGCAGATCCTCGGGGAATTCCTGCTCGCCCGCGACCTGGATGGGCAGTTGTTCGGCGGCCGACTGCACCGTGACCTCGCGGACGCGCAGCTCGACCGCGCCGGTCGGCAGCTTCGCGTTGACCGTGCCCGGCTCACGCAGCACGACCTCTCCCGTGACGGTGATCACGCTCTCGGGGCGCAGAGCCTCCAGCGTCGCCAGCACGGCAGAACCAAGGGCAACAACACATTGCGTCAGGCCGTGATGGTCACGCAGGTCGAGGAACAGCAGCCCGCCATGATCGCGCTTGCGATGCACCCAGCCCGACAGGCGCACGGTGGCCCCGGCATCGGAGGCACGAAGGCCGGCGCAGGTGTGGGTGCGATAGGCGTGCATGGACAAAACCCTGGTCTGGACT
>JBKJNV010000670.1:0-4676 GCA_046593435.1 Roseomonas sp. | reverse complement strand
TGCTATTCGCGCCGGCGACCTGTTGCAGCCAGCCTGGGCGGATATTCCGCCAGCCGGAGTCCACGGCCTCCCAGGTGATGGCGGTTTCGAACTGCATGAGAGCCGCCGCGACGGGGCCACGCTGCGCCTGGGCCGGCAGCGTGAGGCCCAACAGCAGGCCGGCGGCGACGAAGCCGCGACGACAGTGGACCATGGGCCTTCCTAGCGATTGGAAACGTAGCGAGGCTGCCACGAGGCCGCGCGCGGTCACGCATCCCAAGGGGCGTGTCCCGATCTGGTCGAGGCTGCGTGGGGCAGGGAAGCTTTGGGCCAGTATCGCGCTTGCTAGACTTAGGATCCGCTAGACGTAGGATCCGCTAGACGTAGGATCCGTTGCACGCAGTGCCGCGAATTGCCGTTCGCGGTCTATAAGCATCAAGCCCCAACCGGGGGCAACGGAGGACATCATGGGCTCGCCGAGCATCCGCGCCTTCTTCGATGAATCCACCAACACCGTGAGCTATCTGCTTTGGGACCCCGCCAGCAGCCACGGCGCGGTCATCGACCCGGTGCTCGACTGGGACAACCGATCGGGCACCGCCGACACCGCATTCGCAGACCGCATCCTGGCGGCGGCGAAGGAGGAGGGGGTGACCATCGTCTGGGTGCTGGAGACCCACGCCCATGCCGACCACCTGACTGCCGCCCCCTACGTCAAGGCCAGGACGGGCGCGCCGATCGGCATCGGCGAGCATATCCAGGACGTCCAGCGCATCTTCCGCCCGGTCTTCGATGTCCGCGACCTCAAGCCCGAGGGCGGCGACTTCGACCGGCTGTTCAAGGATGGCGAACGCTTTTCGCTCGGCAGCCTCGAGATCGAGGTCATGCACCTGCCCGGACACACGCCGGCGGACGTCGCCTATCGCGTCGGGGATGATGTCTTCGTGGGCGACACGATCTTCATGCATGACTATGGCACGGCGCGCGCCGATTTCCCGGGCGGCGACGCGGGCCAGCTCTACCGGTCCATCCAGCGCCTGCTGTCGTTGCCGCCGCAGACGCGGCTGTGGATGTGCCATGACTACAAGGCCCCGGGCCGCGACGCTTTCGCGTGGCAGAGCACGGTGGGCGACCAGCGTGCGCACAACCCGCATGTGAAGGACGGCACGACGGAGGCCGAGTTCGTGGCCTTCCGTACGGCCCGCGACAGCACGCTGGCCGCGCCCATGCTGCTGCTGCCATCCATCCAGGTGAACATCCGCGCCGGCCGCTTCCCGGAGGCAGAGGAAAACGGCGTGCGCTACCTGCGAATTCCGGTGACGCAAAAGGGACACCCGGCAGCCGGCTGACGCTGTGGTGCGGTCGAGCGAACAACCCGAACCTAGCGCGAGGTGCCTCGTGCCGGCCATCCGATCACGCGAACGCGTTGCTGCTTTACAGACCGCCGCGAGGCAGTCTGCGTCCGCCCTGGAGGAGATTCTCGCATGCGCCAAACCTGCCGAGCATTCCTGCTCGCCCTCACGCTCGCCTCGCCGGCCCTGGCGAACGACACGCGCGAGATCGGCTACGTCAACACCGCCTTCACCAATCTCGGCCTGACGCGCAGCCATCGCGTGGTCGTGGAACGCTTCGACGACCCGGAGGTGCGCAACGTCTCGTGTTGGATCAGCCAGGCACGCACCGGCGGTGTCACCGGCATGCTCGGCGTCGCCGATGATCCTTCGCGCTTTGCGCTGACCTGTGCGGCGACAGGCACCGTCGAAGTGCAGCCCGGCGCACGCCGCGGCGACCGCGGTGAGCAGGTGTTCGAAAGCAGCACCAGCCTGTTCTTCAAGGAGACGCGCGTGCACCGCTTCATCGATGAGGAGCGGCGTTCGGTCGTGTATCTGGCCTGGTCGACAAGGCTGGTGGATGGCAGCCCGTTCAACGCGGTGGCGGTGGTGCCGATCCGCTGAGCGCGCGCGCATAGCGGATCGGCACATCGCCACTCAGGCCGCGAGGCGGTTCCGCTGCATGCGCAAGGTGACGATCAACCCCTCCGCCGACCAGTCGAAGGCGATGCTGCCGCCGAGCTGGAACGCGATGCTCCGTTGCATGAGTTCGCTGCCGTAGCCTGCCGGTGCGGGCGGCTCCGCAACGGGCGGCCCCCCCTGTTCGGTCCAGACCAGCGTCACCTCATCGCCCTGGACGGTGCACCCGACGTCCAGCGTGCCGGACTCCGCCGAGAGCGCTCCGTATTTCAACGAGTTCGTCGCCAGCTCATGCACCACGAGAGCGAGGGTCGTGGCTGCCGCCTCGGCGATATCCATCCGCGGTACGGAGACGCGAATGCGTCCCGAGCTGCCATCCGAATCGTCATAGGCCTGCAGCAGCACGGATAGGAGGTCGCCAAGCAACGCCGCTTCAACCGGGCGACCGTCCCTTGGGCGAACGAGGTCATGCGCACGCCCCAGGGCGGTCAGTCGCTGCGTGAGATCCAGCGCCATGTCCGCGGTCGTCGCCGACGAGCGGGACGTGATCTTGGCCAGTTGTGAGGCGACAAGAAGCAGGTTCTTCACCCGGTGGCTCATCTCGCCGGCCAGCAATTGGTTGGCTTCCTCTGCCTGCTTGCGTCCGGTCACGTCGAGGAATATGCCGCGCATGACGTCATGGCGGATGTCGGCATCATTGCCCTGGCCGCGCGCCGAGACTCAGCGGATGTCATCACCCGAAAGGATGCGGAAGTCGATCTCGTAGGGCCCGGCGATCGCTCGCGTTGCGGTGAACGCGGCCCGCACCCTGTCGAAATCCTTTGGATGGATCTTCGCGGACAGCTCCTCGAAGGTTGCGACGCCTCCCTCGTGCAAGTCCCACAGGGCGTAGGAGCGCCGGTCCATGGCGATCTCGTCGGTCTCGACATTCCACCACCACAGGCCGACGCCAGCTGCATCGATCGCCGCGCGGAGATGCTGCTTACTCCAATCAAGCGAGCCTGATGGCGGAGCCTTCACAATCCAGGATGTTCCATGCCGAAAATTCCCCACGCTGCCGGATGCCTACGCAAGGACCATAAAGGCGCCGCATCTATGCTGGAGTAAGAAGTCAGTGTGCCTGGCCACGCTCAGGCAGGCGCTCGCGCCTGCGGCAGCAGGATGCGACGGCGGCGAGCATTGGCGCCAGATCGCGCTGGAGCCGATCGTGCGCGACCGGCCGACCAAGGCGGAGGCCCGGTTGACCTCTCTGCATGGAGATCAGGGTTTAGCCCAACCCAAGGTGCGACATGATACCGGTGGTCGTGACGGAACCTGGCTTGACCCTGGCTTTCGGGCTGCGCATTCTCTCGGCAAGGGGTCGTCCGCGATCGCCCCGTGAGGCCTCGGCCCAAGAATCGCGTCCATCCTTCCGCAGTTTGCGCATCAGGAGAGGACGCACCATGCCAAGCCCCGATATCATCACCGTCGCCCAACTTGCCCGGCTGGCCGGGACGCCGGACGCGCCGGTCGTCATCGACGTGCGCACGGAAGAAGACTTCGCCAATGACCCGCGAACGCTGCCTGGGACAGTCAGGCGTGATGTCCGGTCGGTTGCTTCCTGGGCCGGCGATTTCCCCGACCGCACCATCGCGGTGGTTTGCCAGCGCGGCCTGAAGCTGAGCCAAGGCGTGGCGGCTTGGCTTCGGCATGCGGGAAGTCGTGCCGAAGCGCTTGAAGGCGGCTTCGTGGCCTGGGCCGCCGCCGGCGGAGTTTTGGTGAAGCCGGACCACGTACCGCAGCGCGACGCGCAGGGACGCACCGTCTGGGTCACGCGCGCGCGGCCCAAGATCGACCGCATCGCCTGTCCCTGGCTAATCCGCCGCTTTGTCGACCCCGGCGCCGTCTTCCTGTTCGTCGCAGCCTCCGAGGTGGAGGCCGTGGCAGAGCGTTTCGGCGCGACGCCCTTCGACATCGAGGGCGTCTTCTGGAGCCACCGGGGCGAGCTCTGCACCTTCGACGTGATGATCGAGGCGTTCGGGCTGCGTTCCGCGGCGCTGCTACGCCTCGCGACCATCATCCGTGGCGCCGACACCGCGCGGCTGGACCTGGCACCCGAGGCAGCGGGACTTCTCGCCGTCTCCCTGGGTCTGTCGCGCATGGTCCGAGAGGATCTGGCGCAACTCGACACGGCCATGGTCGTGTATGACGCGCTGCACCGTTGGGCGCGCGACGCGACCGGCGAAACCCACAACTGGCCGGCGCCGGGAGCCAAGACATGAGCCAAGACAGGGGCACGACAGACACCAGCGCGCCTTCGGCCCCGGCGGCCGAGGCACTTGCCCGGCTGCCCGCCTTCGCCGCCGCCCTGCGCGTGTGGCTCAGGATCGGCCTGCTCTCCTTCGGCGGGCCAGCCGGGCAGATCGCGCTGCTGCACCGGGAGGTGGTGGATGAACGACACTGGATCGGCGAGCGGCGCTTCCTCCAGGCGCTGAACTTCTGCACTTTGTTGCCAGGCCCTGAGGCGCAGCAATTGGCGACCTATCTCGGCTGGATCATGCATGGCGTGAAGGGCGGACTCGCCGCCGGGCTGCTGTTCATCCTGCCCGGTGCTGCGGTCATGCTGGTGCTGTCGGTGATCTACGCGACGCTGGGTGAGGTGCCGCTGGTTGCCGCGCTGTTCTTCGGATTGAAATGCGCGGTTCTGGTGCTGGTGGTCGAGGCGCTGCTGCGCATCGGGCGCCGTGC
>JBKJNV010000663.1:0-5245 GCA_046593435.1 Roseomonas sp. | reverse complement strand
ACCGGCTTGGTGACTGGCCGGCGCTGTTCGGCATCGTGCTCGTGAATGACCGCCTCTCCGCGATCATGCTGGCCCTGGTCGCCGTGGTCGGCCTCGCGGCCTTCGTGTCATCGCTGGCGCGCTGGGATCGCGCGGGGGCGCATTTCCACCCGCTGCTCCAGTTCCAGCTGATGGGGCTCAACGGCGCCTTCCTGACCGGCGACCTGTTCAACCTGTTCGTCTTCTTCGAAGTCATGCTGGCGGCATCCTACGGCCTCGCGCTGCATGGCTCGGGCACGGCACGGGTGCGGGCGGGGCTGCACTACATCATCGTCAACCTTGTCGCCTCGCTCCTGTTCCTCATCGGCGTGAGCGTCGTCTATGGGATCTCGGGCACCCTCAACATGGCCGACCTCGCGGCCCGGATGCGCGACGTGGCCGCAGCGGACCGCGCCATCTTGGAAGCGGGCCTTGCCGTGATGGGGATTGCCTTCCTGGTGAAGGCGGCGATCTGGCCGCTCGGCTTCTGGCTACCGGGCACCTATGCCGCGGCGACGGCGCCCGCGGCGGCGATCCTGTCCATCCTCAGCAAGGTGGGCGTCTATGCGGTGCTGCGCGTGTGGCTGCTGCTGTTCGGCGGGGAGGCGGGAGCTTCGGCAGGCTTCGGAGGTGCTGTGCTGCTGGCCGGCGGCCTGCTGACGATCGCGTTCGGCGCGGTGGCCGTGCTTGCCGCGCAGAACCTGCCGCGCCTGGCCGGCGCGAGCGTGCTGGTCTCCTCCGGCACGCTGCTGGCGGCGGTGGGTGCCGACAACCCGGCGGTGCCGGGCGGCGCGCTGTTCTACCTGGCCAGCTCCGTCCTCGCCCTGGGAGTGTTGTTCCTACTGATCGAGCTGATCGAGCGCGGGCGCGACGTGGGCGCCGACGTGCTGGCGGTGACGCGGGAGGCCTTCGGCACCGGTGAGGAGAAGGATGACATGCGGGAGCCGGAGGCGGTGGGCGTTGCCATCCCGGCGATCGTCGCGATCCTCGGCCTTGCCTTCATGGCCTGCGCGCTGCTGCTGGCAGGCCTGCCGCCACTCGCTGGCTTCCTCGCCAAATTCGCGATGATCGCGCCGCTGCTCGGCCCGACCGGCGTGCCTGTCCCCGTCGCCAGCTGGGTGCTCATCGCCGCGCTGGTTCTGTCGGGGCTGGCGACGCTGGTCGCGATGCTGCGGACGGGTATCGACGTGTTCTGGGCCTCCCCGCCGGTCGCGGTGCCGCGGGTGAGCCTGCTGGAGCTCGCCCCCGTCGGGCTGCTGCTTGTGCTCTGCATCGGGCTGAGTGTCGCGGCGGGGCCGGCGATGGACTACATGCTCGCCGCTGCCGCGGCCCTGCACGCGCCCGGCCCCTACCTCGACGGCGTTCTCGGCTCCACCGCTTCCCTGCGGGTGGGGCGGCCATGACGCGCCTGCTCTCCTATCCGCTGCTGGCGCTCGCCTTCCTCCTGCTGTGGTTGCTGCTGGTGGAGAGCATCTCGCCCGGCGCCCTGCTGCTGGGGCTGGTCTTGGCGGTGGCGGGCTCGGGCGTGCTGGCTGCGCTGGGGATGGCGAAGGGGCGGCTCGGCCGGCTTCGCGGCGTGCCCGGCCTGGTGGCCGAGGTGCTGAAGGAGATCGTGCGCTCGAACAACGCGGTCGCGCGGATCATCCTGCAGCCGCGCGCGCCGGGGGCGCGACGCTCAGGCTTCGTCTTCATCCCCCTCGAGATGCGCAACCCTTATGGGCTCTCGGCGCTGGCCTGCATCCTGACCGCGACGCCCGGCACCGTCTGGGTGGATTACGACGCCCGGGGCGGGACGATGCTGCTGCACGTGCTCGACCTGGTGGATGAGGAGACCTGGGTCCGCACGATCAAGGACAAATGGGAGCGGCCACTGATGGAGATCTTCGAATGAGCGCGGCGGTGCTCGGCTGGTCCGTCCTGGCCGCGCAGGTCCTGCTGGCCGTGGCGATGGGTTGCGCGGTGCTGCGACTGCTGCGCGGGCCACGGGCCCAGGACCGCGTCCTCGCTCTCGACACGCTCTATGTGAATGCCGCGATGCTGCTGCTGGTGTTCGGCATCCGGACCGGGAGCAATCACTACTTCGAGGTGGCGCTGCTCATCACCCTGTTCGGCTTCGTCGCGACGGCGGCGCTGTCCAAGTTCCTGATGCGCGGCGAGGTGATCGAATGAGCCATGCGGCGGACCTGCCGCTCTGGGCGGCGCTGCCGGTGGCGCTGCTGCTCCTGCTCGGCGCCGGGCTGGGCCTGACGGGGTCCATCGGCCTGTTGCGCCTGCGCAGCTTCTACGACCGCGTGCACGCGCCCACGCTGGGCACGACGCTCGGCATCGGCTGCATCCTGTTGGCATCGATGCTGTATTTCTCGGTCGCGCAAACCCGGCTGGTGCTGCATGAGATCCTGATCGCGGTCTTCGTGGTGATCACGACGCCGGTCACGATCATGCTGCTCGCCCGCGCCGCGCTGCACCGCGACCGGGCGGAGGGCAGCCCGGAAGTGCCACCCCCGCTTCCGCCACACCAAGACAGGCCGGCCCGCGATTGACGCGCGCGGCCGCGCCGCTGCTCGGGGATGCCGCATCCGTTCGATCCTCCGGCGTGAGCGGCCGGCACCTCGGTGCGCCCTGGCTGGAGCCCGAAAGCATGAGCAATGCGGGTGCAGAAGCGGCCTGATCCGCATTACGCCGTATCGGGCCGCCATGGTGCAGCGGCTGCGAAGGCTGATGGGTTCAGTTCAGCGGATAAGGGGGGAGAGGCCGATGACCCGGACCGGGCGCGTGGTGTTCAGCCGGATGGATGAGGTGGTCTTCGGCCGCCCAGCGGCGCAAGCCGTGGGAGAATAGGCCGAACGCCTGGGTGCCGCGCGCATCCTGGTGATGGCAAGCGCCACACTGGCGCGGAACACCGACCATGTCGCGCGTATCCTTGAGGCGCTCGGCCCGAGCTCGCGGCGCCCGTTCGGGTTGTTGGCTGGGACGATAATCAGGCCGCGGCCCTGCTTCAGCGGATGGGTGGCGCGTACATCAGCCCCCCACGGGTCCACTGATCATTGACGCCACGCGCCAGGCCGATGGACGAGCCGGCCCCGAGGTTCCGATCGAAAATCTCGCCGTAATTGCCGACCTGACGGATGGCGTTGAACGCCCAACGGCTATCCAGCCCCATCATCGGGCCATGGTTCCCGGTGGCGCCGAGAAGGCGACGGATGGCGGGGTTGTCGCTGGCCAGCATCGCCTCGGCATTGGCGGCCGTGACCCCGAGTTCCTCGGCCTCGATCAGCGCGAAGACGGTCCAGCGGATGATGTCCGTCCATTGCTCATCGCCCTGTCGCACCACCGGGGCGAGTGGCTCCTTGCTGATCCGGTCAGGCAGCACCTGGTGGTCGGCGGGCTGGCGCAGCGTGGTGAGGATGCCGACCAGCTGCGAGGCATCGGTGGACATGGCGGCGCAGCGGCCTTCCTCATAGGCAGCGCGCATAGCGTCGGGCTGGTCCACCAGCACGGCCGTGTAGGTCACGCGGTTGGTACGCGCCCAGTCGGCCAGATTCGCCTCGCTGGTTGAGCCGGAGAAGGTGCAGATGGTGCTCCCCGAAAGATCCTCCGCGCGGCGGATGGTGGCGCGGCGGACCAGGAAGCCCTGGCCATCGTAGAAGGTCACGGGGCCGAAGTTGAAGCCCATCTGCGTGTCACGCGACTGGGTCCAGGTGACGGCCCGCGTCAGGACGTCGACCTGCCCTTGCTGAAGGGCTGCGAAGCGCGCCTGGCTGCTGAGCGGCGTGAAGGTTGCGCGCCGCGCATCGCCCAGAATGGCGGCGGCAATGGCGCGGCAGATATCGACCTCCAGTCCCTGCCATGCGCCCCCGGCGGCCTGGGCGCCAAAGCCGGGAACCCCCGGCGGGACACCGCAGGCCAGCGTGCCGCGCTGATTCACCTGGGTAAGCGTCGGGCCAGGTGGCGCCGGCTGGGCCGAGGCCGGGGCGATGGACAAAAGAAGGGCTGCCGCCGTGGCGACGGGTTTCCACGTCATCATCTGATTCCTCCGCTATCCTTGCGTCGGCGGAACGCCGACGGTGCGCGTTCTTTTGCCGCGCGACGCTTCTTCTAATGCGGACAGCGTTGGCAGCGATTGATGTGGGTCAATCGCGGAGCGGAGGGCGCGTCGTCCGTGCGTCAGGCGATGGAATGACGATCCTGTTCGATCGGAACTGCTGCACGATCAACGCGGACGCATCCAGAGCGCGGCCTGCGCGCGGCGATGGCAGGACAGGCGCAGTCCCGCAGCCCGCAGCCCGAAAGGCGATGCCGCGCCAAATCATGGGCGCAGCTTGCTGCGGAAGGGCGCTCCGGACAGGCGGGTGAGGTGCAGGGGAGCGGGGGCTTGCGCCGCGCTGGCCGCGGCGTAGCGAGCGTCGCGGATCGGATGCTGAGCCCCCGACCCAAAGCGGGTCCCAATGTCAGAACCAGCTGAGGCCCGGGCGCCACCGCGCCCGGGCCATGCCGTGTCAGGCCAGGTCGAAGCGGTCCAGGTTCATCACCTTCACCCAGGCGGCGACGAAATCCTGCACGAAGGCGCCTTCGGACCCGGCGGAGGCGAAGACCTCGGCCAGCGCGCGCAGCTGCGAGTTGGAGCCGAACACGAGGTCCACGCGCGTGCCGGTCCACTTCACCGCACCGGTCGCCGCATCACGGCCTTCGAACACGTCGGCCGCCTCGCTCACCGGCGCCCAGCGGGTGCCCATGTCGAGCAGGTTGACGAAGAAGTCGTTGGTCAACGCGCCGGTCCGCTTCGTGAAGACGCCGTGGGTTGCACCCCCCGCATTGGCACCCATCACGCGCAGCCCGCCAACCAGCACCGTCATCTCCGGCGCGCTCAGCGTCAGCAGCTGGGCGCGGTCCACCAGAAGTTCCTCGGCCGACAGAGCGTAGGAGGTCTTGAGGTAGTTGCGGAAGCCATCTGCCGTCGGTTCCAGAACGCCGAAGGAGGCGACGTCGGTCTGGTCCTGCGATGCGTCCGTGCGGCCCGGGGTGAATGGCACCGTCACCCCATGCCCGGCCGCCTTGGCCGCCTGTTCCACACCGACGCAGCCGCCGAGCACGATCAGATCCGCGATCGAGACCTGCTTGCCCCCGGCATTGAACGCCGCCTGGATGGCGGTGAGCTTGCCCAGCACGCCCGCCAGTTCCGCCGGGTCGTTCACCGCCCAATCCTTCTGCGGCGCGAGGCGGATGCGCG
>JBKJNV010000594.1:0-2755 GCA_046593435.1 Roseomonas sp. | reverse complement strand
GTACTTGGCAGGCCGCAAGCCCGGCCCAATCACCGAGGCCGCATGCTGGGCGCATGGCCGACGCAAGCTGTTCAAGCTGGCGGAGGTGGCGCGGGCGCCGTTGGCGGCAGAGGCGGTGCGGCAGATCGACCTGATATTCGCCGCCGAGCGCGCCATCAACGGGCTGCCGGCCGAGCGACGCCTGGCGGTGCGCCGGCAGGACATCGTGCCGCTGGTCACCGATTTGGAAGGCTGGATGCGCGAGGCCCGGGCCAGCCTGTCGCGGCACAATGATCTGGCCCGCGCGATGGACTACATGCTGAAGCGCTGGGCGGCATTCACGAGGTTCCTCAGCGATGGCCGCATCTGCTTGACCAACAATGCCGCCGAACGCGCGCTGCGCGGCATTGCGCTGGGGCGAAAGGCTTGGCTGTTCGCGGGCTCCGATCGCGGCGGGGAGCGGGCCGCGGCGATGTACTCGCTGATCGTCACGGCCAAGATGAACGATGTCGATCCCCGCGCGTGGCTGGCCGATGTGCTGACCCGGATCGCAGACCATCCCGCATCGCACCTGCATGAGTTGCTGCCGTGGAACTGGAAGAACGACCAGGTTCAGCTGGCAGCAGCAGCCTGACCATCACACACCCGCGGCCTTGGCGGGCTTACGATTACCCACATCGTTGGCGCGCCTATTGCCTTGTATGAATCTGCCCTGATTTTGTCCGTGACGCCGAATCGCGGAGGCGTCACGGATGCAGGACGAGGCCAGTACTAGCGAAGCCGCTTGGCAGGAGGAGGAACTCTCTGCAGCGACCCTTCCCGACAAGCGTCTGGCCCGTCGGCTGCGACGATTGCTGGATCAGCTGTCAGCCGCGCCGGGCAAGCCGATCTCGGCTGCCTGCGGCGACTGGGCAGCGGCAAAGGCGGCCTACCGCTTCTTTGACAATCCGCGTGTGACCGAACATGGCATTCTCGCCGGCCATTTCGCCGCGACCGCGGCGCGCGCAGCGGCGAGCGAAGGTCCGATCCTTGTCCTGCAAGACACGACCGAATTCATCTACAGCCGCGCACAGCCGGGAAAAATCGGCTTCACCAAAACCATCAATGCCGGGCGCTACAAAGCCGGGCAGCCCAACGTGCAGACACTGTGCGGGATGCTGATGCATTCGAGCCTGGCCGTCACCCTCACCGGGACACCCATAGGCCTTACGGCGATGAAGTTCTGGACACGAACGAAGTTCAAGGGAACGCTCGCGCTCAAGCGGCACATCAATCCCACGCGCGTGCCGATAGAGACGAAGGAGAGCTACCGCTGGCTCGAGAACCTGCGCCAATCCATCGCGCTCGTTGGCGCGCCCAAGCGCTGCGTGCATGTGGGTGATCGGGAGAGCGACATCTACGAGCTCTATTGCACTGCGCAGGATCTTGGAACCAGCTTCCTCGTGCGGGTGTAGACGAATAGGCTGGCCGAGCGGCCTGTCGATGCTGCCCCACACAATCCTGCTCATCGCGTCTTTGCCCAACTTGCCGCGGCGCCTTGGGCAGGGCGGCATCGCATCACGGGTGAGCGGGACGAGACGGCTTGGCTGCAGGTAAAGTTCGCCGCCATCAACACATTGCCGCCGGTAGGCAAGCAGAAGCGCTACAGTCCGCAGGTTCTGACTTACATCCACGCCATCGAAGAGAATCCGCCGCCCGATCGCGAACCGATCGACTGGAAATTGGTGACCAATTTGCCGGTCGAAGATCTCTCCTCGGCGGTCGAAAAGCTCGGCTGGTACGCCCTGCGCTGGAAGGCGGAGGTGTTTCACAAGATCATGAAATCCGGCTGCCGTGCTGAGGAGACAAGGCTCGAAACAGCAGAGAGGCTGGCGAAGTTTCTCGCCCTCCTGACGGTGGTCAGCTGGCGCATATTCTTCGTCACTATGTCGGCGCGCGCCAACCCAGATGCAGCACCCGACAGCGTTCTCACCGCTGCCGAGATCAGTACGCTCGATCGGATTGACGCGTCGCGAACGCGGCCACGTCTCCAACGGCCCAACCTCGCTACCTATCCTGCTACAGATTGCCATGCTTGGCGGCTACCTCGCCCGCAAAAATGATTCCCCTCCTGGCAACATGGTCGTCTGGCGAGGCATGACCCGCCTCCACGACATCGCCTTCGGAATCTCCATTGGATCACGCCGAAGATGTGGGTAATCCTAAGCTTGGCCGGATGGGTACAACACTAGCAGGCATCGCGGCCGACCAGGGTATCGGCCTCGATGCGATAGGCCTCTGGTTCCAAGACGAAGCCAGGATCGGCCAGAAAAACAAGATCACGCGCCGCTGGCACGGCGCGGCACGAGGCCGTCAGCGCCGCAGGATCAGCGCACGGCCTCCACCTACATCTTTGGCGCTGTCTGCCCGCGCGAGGGCAAGGGCACAGCCTTGATTTTCCCTTCTGTAACACCGCGGGCATGAGCTTGCACCTGACTGAAATCGCGGCCCAGGTGGCGCCGGGGCAGCATGCGGTCCTGCTGCTGGATCAGGCCGGCTGGCATCTCTCGGCCGCACTCGACGTGCCACCCAACATCACGCTGCTGCCGCTGCCCGCCAAATGCCCCGAGCTGAACGTGATGGAGAATGTCTGGCAGTTCATGCGCGACAACTGGCTATGATACCGCCCCGCCCCCTTTCTGACTCACATGTGATTTCTCACGACGCGGGGCGGTGTGAGTCTGTTCGGGTCCGACCTTTCAAAGGAGGGCCTGATGGCCGGACGAGGCTTGGCGAT
>JBKJNV010000574.1:0-4557 GCA_046593435.1 Roseomonas sp. | reverse complement strand
TCGCTGCTGGCCGGGCCGGTGGATGGGGTGCTGGGCCGGGTGCTGCGGCGGCGGCATCTGGCGGGATGAGTGCGCCCGACGAGGCAGCGATTGTCGCACTCGCGCGGGGCGCGGCGGCAACGTCAATATCTGGCTGGACGCAAAGACCGGCGCGGTGGTGCGGAAGGCCCTGGCGCGGCGTTGATCAGCGCCGGATGAAGCTGAAGCTGACCGGCCGCCCCTGGGCGCGGGCGCGGCGGATGCGCCACCACAGCGCACCACCACCGATAAGGCCGGCGACGATCGCGACGGGTAGCAGGATGGCCAAGGCCATGACCGCGACAGCCGCGACCACCAGCGTGCCCGAGACGATGGCCAGCAGCACCGCGACACCGCCGACGCGCGCCAGGACCCGGTCCAGGCGGGAGGCCGGGCGCGGCGGGGCCGGGTCGCGGAAGGCGCCCTCGGGCGTCATGTCGATGATCGGCGGGCGGCGGTTGGTGTTCATGATGGGTAGGAATTGGCCCGGGGTGGGGTTGGGTTCAAGACGGGGTCAGCGGGGGAGGTAGTGGACGCGGCCATCCATCAGCCGCCGCGCGGCCGGCGGGCAGGCCGCGGGCGAGGAAGAACGCGCCCTTGGACGAGCCGCCGCGCGGGAGGACAGCCGCGATGGAGCGCTGGGTCACTCCCGCCAGCTCGTATCCGTGCGGTCGAGCTTGCGCAACAGCGCGGGCCATTCGAGCTTGCCGAAGGGGCGGCGGGTGGTGGGCTTGTAGAGGTGGTTCGTCGCCTCGATCACCGATTGAGGGGGAAGGATCATCTTGCCGTTCGAGGCCATGGCGAGGACCTGCGCCTTGCAGGCGAGTTCGGCGCGATAGATGTTGGAAAACGCCTCCGCCACGGAAGGCCCGCACACCAGCAGGCCGTGATTGCGCAGCACCATCAGGTCGGCATCGCCGAGGTTGCGCACCAGGGCTTCCTGCTCCGCCATGTCCACCACCACCCCGTGGTAGTCATGGTAGGCGACCTTGGAAAACCGCATCGCGGTCTGCGTCATCGGCAGGAATCCGCACTCCATGGAGGAGACGGCCATGCCCACCGGGGTGTGCGTGTGGATGATGCAGGCCGCGTCGTGCCGGTGCCGGTGGATGGCGGAATGGATGACGAAGCCCGCGCGGTTCACGCCATAGTCGAAATCCGGCTTCCACAGGATCTCGCCGGCGAGGTTGATGCGGATGAGGGAGGAGGCGGTAATCTCCTCATACAGCAACCCATAGGCGTTGATGAGGAACTCATCCTCGGTGCCGGGCACGCGGACCGAGATGTGGTTCGCGATCATGTCGGTCATGTCCCACAGCGCCACCAGCCGGTAGCAGGCGGCAAGGTCCTGCCGCGCCTGCCATTCCTCGGCGCTGACCTTGCCTTCGAGGGAGGCGATACCGAGCGCGGCGTTGGACATGGTTGCGTCTCCTTCGGGTGCTTCCTCACAGCCAGCACCAATGGATAAAAACAAAAGAATGGGGTCAAACGTATACGTTTGACGGGAAATGCCTTTCCCCGGCCTTACTGCGTATGGATCGGATCAATCCACTTCACGCTCTCCGGCTTCTCCGCCGGTTCGATGTCGAGGTTCACCACGACCGCCTCATTGTCCGAGCGCACGAGCACGCATTCCAGCGTCTCGTCCGTGCTGGCGTTGATCTCCTGGTGCGGCACGTAGGGCGGGACGAAGATGAAGTCCCCGGGTCCGGCCTCGGCGACGAATTCCAGCTTCTCGCCCCAGCGCATGCGCGCGCGACCGCGCAGGACGTAGATGACGGATTCCAGCGCGCCGTGGTGGTGCGCGCCGGTCTTTGCGTTGGCGTGGATGTGCACGGTGCCGGCCCAGATCTTCTGCGCGCCGACGCGGGCGAAGTTGATGGCGGCCGCGCGGTTCATCCCCGGCGTCTGCGCCGTGTTGGTGTCCAGGCTGTCGCCGGGGATCACGCGTACGCCGGTGGTCTTCCACCCATCGGGCGGGATTGCGTGGCTGTGGTCGTGGCCATCATGCGGCATGGTGCCGTCTCCGTACTGCGCGGCGGCAGGCTAGCGCGGTGGTGGGCTGCGCGTCACCCCCAGGCGGGGACCAGCGCGGCCATGATGCGCTCGACATCATCCATCGCGTTGTAGCCGTGGAAGGAGAAGCGGATGCGCCCGCGCCCGCCCCAGGCGAGCACGCCCTTCTCCCCTATCGCGGCCACGATCGCGTCCGCGATAGGGGTCGCGATGCACACGCTCGCACCATGCGCGGCGGGGTGGGGGGGCGTGGTGCTGGGTATGCCGGCCGCGTCGAGCCGCGCGAGCAAGGCCACCGTGAGAGCCTGGACGTGGCGCTGCACATCCGCCGCCGGCCACTCGTCAAGGTAGTCGAGCGCGGAGCCCAGCACGTACAGCGGCAGATGCGCGGGATTGCCGCGGCAGAAGCGCATTGCATCCGGCACCAGCGGCAGGCCGGCATTGTAATCGAGCCGGCCCGGCGGCGGCGCGATGGAGTGCCACCCGGCACTGCCCGGCACCCAGCCCTGCTGGCGCGCGCGGTTCCAGAAGGCGGTCGCCACGCCGGTCACGCCGAGCTGCCATTTGTAGCTGGCGGCGAAGGCGAAGTCGGCGATGCGCGCGTCGATCGGCAGCCAGCCCGCGGCCTGGGTATAGTCCACCACCAGCCAGGCACCGACGCTGTCGGCGAGCTTGCGCAGCGCACCCAGATCCGGCCGGGCGCCGTTGAGATAGGAGGCAGCGCTCACGCCGATCACGCGCGTACGCGCATCGACCAGGTCTTCCAGCCTTGCCGATGTCTTGAAGCGGATCTCCGCGCGGCCGCCGGCCATGAAGGGGGCGACGACGGAGGGGTATTCATCAGGCTCGAACAGGACATTGTCGCCGCTGCGCCAGTCGATGCTCTCGGCGAGCATGGCGACACCTTCGGCCACCGAGGAGACGAGGCCGATATCACCGAGCTCGCAGGCCCAGTTGCGCGCGAGTGCGGTGCGTACGCGCAGCACCTCGGCCTCCTGCGCGGTGCGGCCGGGCACGCCGCACGCCTTGTCGCGTGCATAGGCGGCGAAGGCGTCCGCGTGGCGGTGCAGCATGGGCGTCTCGCCGCCGGCGCAGACATGGGCGGTGCCGGCGGGGATGGAGAATTCGGCACGGGGGAAAAGCGGGACGTCGGTCATGGGGCACAGCATGGCCCAGCCTTGCTTGACGACCAAGCGCGCTTGGCCAAGCAGCCGGGGGCGTGTATGGCATTCCCCAAATGCTCACGCAGAAGGCAAAATACGCGCTGCGCGCCCTTGTGGTGCTGGCCGATGCGAATGCCGAAGGCCCGCTGCCGATCCAGCAGGTGGCCGAGCGCGCGAACGCGCCGCACAAATTCCTCGAAGCCATTTTGCTGGAGCTGCGCCGTGGCGGGGTGCTGCGCAGCACGCGCGGAAAGTCGGGCGGCTATGCCCTTGCGCTGCCGGCCGCCGAGATCCGGCTGGGCAATGTCATCCGCATCGTCGATGGCCCGCTCGCGTTGATCGCCTGCGCGAGCCTCACCGCCTATCGTCCCTGCGCCGATTGTGCGGAGCCCGAGGCCTGCACCATCCGTGCGTTGATGCGCCAGGTGCGTGACGCCACGGCCGCAATCCTGG
Source organism: Roseomonas sp. (assembly GCA_046593435.1). GTDB lineage: Bacteria > Pseudomonadota > Alphaproteobacteria > Acetobacterales > Acetobacteraceae > Plastoroseomonas. The sequence continues at coordinate 907 of JBKJNV010000574.1, read as the reverse complement.
ACGAGGCGAGCCTTGAGGCGCTGCGGGTGCAGCCGGCACTCGCGGCTCAGTAGGTCGCGGCTTCGGCCAGGGCTTCGCGGTATTCCGTGGTGAGGCGCGCGCAAAGCTCGGCGGTCGTCGGCACATCGCGGATGGCGCCGACCCCCTGCCCCGCCGACCAGATGTTCTTCCACGCGCGCTTCTCATGGCTGCCGACGTTCATCGCCTTTTTCTCGGGCAGGTTTTCGGGGTCGAGGCCCGCATTCTCGAGCGAGCCGCGCATGAAGCTGCCCTTCACGCCGCTGATCGCATCGGTATAGACGATGTCCCTGGCGGCGCTGTTCAGGATCATTTGCTTGTAGTCCTCGCTCGCCATGCTCTCGGTCGTCGCGATGAAGCGGGTGCCGAGGTAGGCGAGATCGGCACCCGCCACGCGCGCCGCCGCGATGTGCCGCCCCGTGGACAGGCTGCCGGCCAACAGCAGCGTGCCGTCGAACATCGCGCGCAGTTCGGTGAGGAAGGCGAAGGGGTTGAGCAGCCCGGCATGGCCGCCGGCGCCGGCGCTCACCGCGATCAGGCCATCCACACCGGCCTCGGCCGCCTTGGCCGCGTGGCGAAGGTTGATCACGTCGTGGAAGACCAGCCCGCCATAGGCATGCACCGCGTGCACCAGCTCGCTGACCGCGCCAAGCGAGGTGATGACGAGGGGGACGCGATGCTTGACCACGGTGGCCAGGTCTTCGTCGAGGCGCGTGTTGGACTTGTGCACGATGAGGTTCACGCCGTAGGGCGCGGGGGTGTTGCCCAGCCGCTCGCGGATTTCATCCAGCCAGTCGGAGAAGCCGGCATTGCTGCGCTGGTTCAGCGCGGGGAAGGTGCCGAGCAGGCCGGCCTTGCAGGTCTCCACCACCAGGTCGGGGCCGGAGAC
>JBKJNV010000143.1:0-6147 GCA_046593435.1 Roseomonas sp. | reverse complement strand
GACCCGATATTGCTCTACCCTTGCGTGCGGGCCACGCGCTGCTGAATTCGCAAGCCACCGCCAGCATCGCGGTTGTCCCGCGGGCCACGGCGTTGCTAGATTGCATCACCTGCTCACACACCCGCCGGGCGTGCGATGCATGGGCGGGTCTTCGGACCGCCATGGATCGCCTACCGGAATGGGTTCGCCAAGGGTGGTTGCATCGCCGGATCGCGGCTGTGCAGGGACTGGCGGCGTTTCGTCGGAGTGCCGGACAATGTTGCCTGTCGGCGACACGCCGATACTGTGCTTCACCCCCGAGACCCGCATCGCGACACCGCGCGGCGAGGTCCGCATGCGCGACCTGCGCGTGGGCCATCTGGTGGTGTGCCAGGGCATGGGCGGCACGGTCCAGCCGATCAAATGGATCGGCAAGGTGCAGGCCGAGATCGCGCGCCATCCACGCCCCGAACGTGTCCGCCCCATCCTGATCAAAGCCGGCGCGCTGGATGACGGCATCCCCGCGCGTGACCTGCGCGTCTCGCCGGACCATGCGATCCTGCGCGGCATCGTGCTGGTCCCCGCCCGGCTGCTGCTGAACGGCGTCACCATCGTGCAGGAGCAGGACTGGCCGCAGATCACCTACTACCATCTGGAATTGCCGCGGCATTCGATCGTCATCGCCGATGGCGCGCCGGCGGAATCCTGGCTCGATGACGGACGCCGGTCGCAGTTCAGCAACAGCGGCGTCACCGTGCGCTTCGTAGATTTCGAAAGCGCCTGCATCTCGCGCGGGCTGACCTGCTTCCCGGTGCTGCGCGACGAACGCAGCACCGCGCCGCTGCGTGCGAGCCTCGCCGCCCGCGCCCGAGACCTGGGTTTCCAGGAAGTCGAAGAGCCGGACCTGCGACTGCGCGTCGGTGACATCGCCTTGAAAAGCCAGCGCTCCGGACCCGGCCGCTACGTATTCCGGCTGAACGCCGAAGCAGCCGCGACCGTGCAGCGCAGCGGCCTCGTGCTCTCCTCGCGCGTGTCGACAGAAACGGCCGCTGTCGGGCGCCAGTTGGGTGCCGCGATCTCCGGGCTGATGCTGCGTGCGGGTGGCGTGTCGCTGAGTATCGGGGCGGGCGATCCACGGCTGCGTTCGATCCGTGGGCTCGGCGCGCCGGAAGCGGCGCCGCCGGGGATGCGCGGTGGGCTGCGCCGCTGGATGCAGGGCGCGGTGCGCCTGCCTCCGGCGCTGCTCGCCGGGCTGCCGCGCCTGCGGCCGATGCCTGGCAATGCGCCGCTGCTTGAGATCGAAATCTTCCTCGTCGAGCAGGATCCGTTCTGGCTGCCGGCCGAAGCCGGCCCGCCCGAGGTGCCAAGGAAGCGGCGTCCGCGCGTGGGCAAGCCCGCTGCCGAGGTGCTACCGCCGCCGGCCCCTATCTTCCTGCGCGCCGCTGCGCTGGAGCCGGATGACAACCCGTTCAAGGTGGTCGCGCTGACCTCAGCCGCGCCGCTCACACTCGGCGAGCGCGAAGACGCGGAGCGCGCTGGCTAGAGGCGCGCCGCTATCCGCGCGCGCCGCGTCCACCTGCGCGATCAGCCCCGTCAGGCTCACCCCGCGCCCCTGCGCAACCCGTTCGAGTGCCGCCCAAAAGACCGGCTCCAGCGCGATGGAGGTACGATGGCCGGCCAGACTGACGCTGCGCTTGGCAAGGTGCGGCCCGCTCATCCCGCCGTCCCCCCGCCGGGCTTGAGCATGGCTTCGGGCCGCACCCACTGGTCGAAGGCCTCCCCGCTCAGCGTCCCCAGCCGCACCGCGGCCTCGCGCAGGGTGATGTCCTCGGCGAGTGCGAGCTTGCCGATGGCGACCGCCTTGTCGTAGCCGATATGCGGGTTCAGCGCGGTCACCAGCATCAGCGATTTCGCGACGTTCTCGGCGATGCGCCGATGGTTCGGCTCCAGCTTGGCGACCATGTGCGTGGCGAAGCTTTCGGCGGCGTCGGCGATCAGCCGGGCGGATTGCAGCACCGCGTGAATGATGACCGGCTTGAACACGTTGAGCTGGAGGTGCCCCTGCGCGCCGGCGATGGTGACGGTCACGTGGTTCCCCATCACCTGCGCGCAGACCATGCTCAGCGCCTCGGACTGGGTCGGGTTGGTCTTGCCCGGCATGATGGAAGACGACAGGCCATCGGCCGGGATCACCAGCTCGGCCAGGCCCGCGCGCGGGCCGGAGCCCAGCAGCCGCACGTCATTGGCGAGTTTGTTGAGCGAAACGGCGACGGTGTTGAGAGCGCCCGACAGCTCCACCAGCGCGTCATGCGCGGCCATGCCCTCGAAGGGGTTTTCGCTCGCTTGGAAGGGCAGGCCGGTGCGCTCGGCGATGAGCGCTGCGAAGAGGCGCGCGAAATCGGGGTGGGTGTTGAGCCCGGTCCCCGCCGCGGTCCCGCCCTGAGCGAGCGGCATCAGCCGCACCATCGCCTCGCGCAGGCGCAGAGCACCCAGGCGCGCCTGCAAGGCCCAGGCGCCCGCCTCCTGGCCAAGCGTCATCGGCACCGCATCCATCATGTGGGTGCGGGCGATCTTGATGATCGCCGCCCATGCGTGCGCACGCGCATCGAGCGCATCGGCCAGCATGGTCAAAGCTGGGATGGTGCGCGCGCTCACCTCCATCGCGGCGGCGATGTGCATGATGGTGGGGAAGTTGTCGTTCGATGACTGGCCGCGGTTGACGTGGTCGTTCGGATGCACCGGGTCGCGCGCACCCAGCGGGTGGCCGAGGATCTGGTTCGCGCGGTTCGCGATGACCTCGTTCGCGCACATGTTGGTCTGGGTGCCGCTGCCGGTCTGCCAGACGACGAGGGGAAATTCCTCATCGCGGCGCCCTTCGATGATTTCCTCGGCGGCCTGGGCGATGGCGTCGGCGACTGTCGCTGAAATTTCACCCAAGGCCCGATTGGCCTCGGCGGCGGCCCATTTGTGCAGGCCGACGGCGCGGATCAGGATGGGGGGAAACCGCTCCGTTCCTATGGCGAACAGGCGCCGGGCACGTTCTGTCTGGGGTCCCCACAGCCGGCCTGCGGGGATCTCGATGCTGCCCAGGCTGTCGGCCTCAAGCCGTGTCAGGTCCATCGGAGCCCCTTCATGCCGGTAGCGAATCGGTGCGCGGCCGGTCTAGCGTCTCACCATCCACAAAGCGGGAATGGGAGTGACATGGCCTACCCATTGGAGAAGATCGAGGGCATAGGACCGGCTTATGCCGCGAAGTTGCTCGCAGCCGGCGTGAAGGATACGGCCGGCCTGCTCACGCGGTGTCGCGGCCCCAAGGACCGTGCGGCACTGGCAGAGGCGAGCGGCATCGCCGCCAAGCTGATCCTGGAATTTGCCAACCGCGCGGATCTGATGCGGGTGAAGGGCATTGGCGAGGAATTCTCAGACCTGCTGGAGGCCGCGGGCATCGATACCGTGCCGGAGCTCGCGCAGCGCAAGCCGGAAAACCTGCTGCCGCTGCTGGCCAAGGCCGCGACGGGCAAGGTGCGCCAGGCGCCGACGCTGGCGCAGGTGAAGGGCTGGGTCGAGCATGCCAAGACGCTGGAGCGCGCCCTGGAATACTGAAGCGCGGCGGGTTTCAGTCCTGGTAGCTGGCGATCTCGATGAGGTTGCCATCGGGGTCGCGGCAATAGACCGAGCGGATGGGACCGAGCGCCCCATCCTTGGCCGTGGGGCCGGCGGCGATGGCGACCCCGCAGCGGCGCAGATGGTCCGCCACTTCCTCGGCCGCGACGGTGACGATGAAGCACAAATCCTGGCTGCCGGCGGCGGGTGCCGTGCCGGACCACCATTCCTCCTGCGTCGCGGTTTCGGGGCGGAGGTTGATCTTCTGGCCGCCGAAGGACAGCGCGGTGCGCTTGTGCGGCCCGAAGGCCACAACCTCCATCCCCAGCACGCGCTGATACCATGATGCCATCACACCGACGTCGCGGCAGGTGATGACCAGGTGATCGAGCCGATCGACGGCGAAGCGCATGAGGGACCCTTCCGGCGGACGCCACCCCATAGCGGTGCCCCGCGCAGCTGTCACGCGCCGGCGGGTCAAGCCTTGCGCGCGGTGACCTCGATCTCGATGCGCATGGCGTCGGTCTGCAAGCCCGCATGGATGAGGGTGGATGCCGGCTTGGCCTTGCCGAGATAGCGCTTGAGAACCGGCCAGCAGGGCTCCCAATCGGCGCGGTTGGGAACGATGAACAGCACCCGCACCACATCATCGAGCGTAGCGCCAGCCTGGGCCAGGGCGGCGGCGATGTTTTGGAAGCATTGCTCGGCCTGGCCGACCACGTCGTCCACGATGGTCATCTTCGCATAGTCATAGCCGGTGGTGCCGGAGACCCAGATGTCCTGGCCGATCACGACCGCGCGGGAATAGCCGATTTCCTCTTCGAAGCGAGAGCCGGAGGAGATGAGGGTTCGGGTCATGCGCAGCGCTCCGGGCGGTGTTTGCGGATGGTCGAGGCGGGGTGGGTCAGCAGCTTGCCCGCCGGGCGGATCGGGCGCGGCACGAGGTTGCCGCCGCAATTCGGGCAGATGTTGCCAAGCCGGTTCTCGGCGCATTCCTGGCACCAGGTGCATTCATAGGTGCAGATGCGCGCAAGCGCGCTGTCGGGCGGCAGGTCGCGGTCGCAGCATTCGCAGTTCGGGCGGAGTTCGAGCACGCGCGCCACGTTATGAGACGTGCGCGACGTACAACTCGACGTCGCATTGTTGGTCTCCGCGCAATTCTGAAGCCAACCAGACGATATTTGTAACGGCCGCTTCCCTAACATGACCTTCAGAAAAGAAGCGGACTCGTTGGCCGATCGTCGGCACGTTGGCGAAAATACGGACCGGAGATTTTTCCACCCGCACTGGACTATCGTTGTTGAGGTACAAGAGGCGCGCGATGGTCATTGCGCTACTCCAACCCTTCGTAGAAATCATTGCCCTTGTCATCGACCACGATGAAGGCCGGGAAGTCGCGCACTTCGATGCGCCACACCGCCTCCATGCCGAGTTCGGGATATTCCAGCACCTCGACCTTGGTGATGCAGTCCTGCGCCAGGCGCGCGGCCGGGCCGCCGACGGAGCCCAGGTAGAAGCCACCATGCGCCTTGCAGCTTTCCCGCACGGCGCGCGCGCGGTTGCCCTTCGCCAGCATCACCAGCGACCCGCCTGCCGCCTGGAAGGCGGGCACGTAGCTGTCCATGCGCCCGGCGGTCGTCGGGCCGAAGCTGCCGGTCGCCATCCCCTCGGGCGTCTTCGCGGGGCCCGCGTAGTAGACCGGGTGGTCCTTGATGTAGTCGGGCAGGGGCAGCCCGGCATCGAGGCGCTCCTGCAGCTTGGCGTGCGCGATGTCGCGCGCGACGACGATGGTCCCCGTGAGCGACACGCGCGTCTTCACCGGCAGCGCCGACAGCGTCGCACGGATCTCCGCCATCGGGCGGGCAAGGTCGATGTCCACGACTTCACCGCCCATGATGTCTTCAGTGTGCTCCGGCAGGTACTGCGCCGGGTCATGTTCCAGCTGTTCGAGGAACACGCCCTCGGCCGTGATCTTTGCCTTGATCTGGCGGTCCGCGCTGCACGACACGCCGATGCCGATCGGCAGGCTCGCCCCATGGCGCGGCAGCCGCACCACCCGCACGTCATGACAAAAATACTTGCCGCCGAACTGCGCCCCGATGCCGAGGTTCTGCGTCAGCTTGTGCACCTCGGCTTCCAGCGCACGGTCGCGGAAGGCGTGGCCAGACAGGTCGCCGGCCTCGGGCAACTCATCGAGCCACTTGGTGCTCGCGAGCTTCACGGTCTTGAGGCAGGTCTCGGCGGAGGTGCCGCCGATCACGATAGCCAGGTGATAGGGCGGGCAGGCGGAGGTGCCGAGCGTCTTCACCTTCTCCTCCATGAAGGCGAGAAGCTTGGGCTTATTCAGCACCGCGCGGGTCTGCTGGAACAGGAAGGTCTTGTTGGCCGAACCGCCGCCCTTGAGCACAAACATCAAATGCAGCTCATCGGCGTGATGGTCGCCCGGGCTCGCGTAGATGTCGAACTGGACGGGCAGGTTGTTGCCCGTGTTCACCTCATCGAACATCGTCAGTGGCGCCATCTGCGAATAGCGCAAATTGGTCTCGGTGTAGGTACGATGGACGC
>JBKJNV010000105.1:0-6349 GCA_046593435.1 Roseomonas sp. | reverse complement strand
CGGCGGACCGGCCACCTCGCGCAGCAGCTTCCGCCGGATCGCCTCCGCAAAGCTCGCGTAATCGGCGGTCTCCATCGCGAAGCTGCCGGGCCCGCCGATCACATTCTCCACGTAATGCGCCAGCAGGTCCGGCTCCTCGTTCAGCACGGCGAGCGCATTGACCACGAAGCCCGCCGCCACGCCGATGTCGCGCACCGGCCCCGGCGAGCGGCCCTGGTTCCAGGCCCCGTCGCCCGAGACGTCCATCACGCCGCGCGCGAACAGGCCCGGATAGGCGCCGAGCAGGGCGAAGCCCGCCGCCATTGCTTCCCCCAGGGCCGTCGCCCCGGGTGCGACCAGCCGCGGGCAAGCCTCGATGGCCCGCGCGAGCGTCTCGGCATCCGCGGGCGAGGCCACGCGCAGCCACGGCACGCCCACCGCCTGGGCGCCGATGTTGGACCATAGCATCAGCGTGACCGAGACCGCGCCTTGCATGCCGGAGACCAGTGCCGCCTGCACCTCCGCATCGCGGAAGGCCGCGACATAACCGCCCATCATCAGCCCGAATTCATCGTAATCGACCGAGGAGGAGGCATCGACCGCCAGCACCAAGGCAAGATCCACCGGCTCCATGCCCCGTTGCCTTTCCACCCGCGCCTGTCGCACCCTGGGGCCTCATATGGAGAGCCTCATGCCCGAAGACACCGTCGGCGCCTTTGTACCAGGCCCGCGCGCCCAGCTGGCGGGTGCCGCGACCGGCCCGCTCGCCGGGCTGCGCCTAGCCGTCAAGGATCTCTATGACCTCGCCGGCTTCCCGACCACCTATGGCAACCCCGATTGGGCGCGCACGCACCCCGTGCCGCAATCGAGCGCGACCGTGGTCAGCATGCTGGTCGAGGCGGGTGCGACCGTCGTGGGCAAGACCAAGACAGTGGAGCTGGCCTATGGCCTGACCGGGGAGAATGTCTGGCACGGCACGCCCATCAACCCGGCCGCACCCGATCGCTTCCCCGGCGGCTCCTCCTGCGGCTCGGCCGCCGCGGTCGCGTCCGGCCAGGCCGATATCGCGATGGGGTCGGACACCGGCGGCTCCGTGCGCATCCCGGCCAGCTATTGCGGCATCTTCGGCATCCGCCCGTCCTGGGGCGCGGTGAGCCTGGCCGGCGCCTGCGCGCTGGCACCCTCCTACGACACGCCGGGCTGGTTCGCGCCCTCCGCCGCGCTGCTGCGCCGCGTGGGCGAGGTGCTGCTGCCGCCCGGCCACACCGCCCCGCTGGGTCCGCTGCTCAAGCCCACGGAAGCCTGGGCCAATGCCGAACCGGGCACCGCCGCGGCCCTGACGCCCGCACTCGCGCGCCTGGAGGGCCTGCTCGGCCTGGCCCTGCCGGTGGGCCTCGCGCCCGAGGGGCTGGAGGCGTTCTACGAGGCCTTCCGCTGCGCCTCGGCCGCCGAGGTCTGGGCCGCGCTTGGCCCCTGGATCGCCGCGACCGAGCCCAGCTTCGGCCCCGGCGTCGGTGAGCGCTTCGCCGCCGCGCGCGCCTTGCCGCCCGGCAAGGCCGCCGAGGGCCGCGCCTTCCGCCGTGTGGCGCAGGCGCGCCTGCACGCGCTGTTGGCCGGCGGCGCAGTGCTTGCCTTCCCGACCTCGCCCGGCCCGGCCCCGCTTCTGGCCGCCGACCAGGCGACGCAGAACGCGGTGCGCGCGCGCACCATGGGGGTCACCGCCATTGCCGGCCTGACCGGCTGCTGCGAGGTGTCCCTGCCATTGGGCAAGGCCGATGGCGCGCCGGTCGGCCTGTCCCTGGTCGCAGCCCCGGGCCGTGACCTCGCCCTTCTCGCCCTCGCGGAGCGCCTCGCGCCATGATCATTCGCACCACCGAGCCGGGCGACATCCCCGCCATCACCGCGATCTACGCGCACCACGTCCTCCACGGCACCGGCACCTTCGAGGAGGACCCGCCGGACGAGGCCGACATCGCCGGGCGCATCGCCAAGGTGCAGGATGGTGGCGCGGCATGGCTGACCGCACTCGCCGATGACGGGTCCATCGCGGGGTATGGCTACTACGCGCCGCTGCGCGACCGCTCCGCCTATCGCTTTACCGTCGAGGACAGCATCTATATCCGCGACGATGTGCGCGGGCAGGGCGTGGGCAAGGCGCTGGTCGCCGCCCTGATCAAACACGCGGAGGCCGCGGGGCGGCGTCAGATGGTGGCGGTGATCGGGGATTCCGACAACACCGGCTCCATCGGGCTGCATTTGTCGCTGGGGTTCCGCCAGATCGGCGTGCAAAAGGCCGTCGGCATCAAGTTCGGCCGCTGGCTGGACGTGGTGCTGATGCAGCGGGCCCTGGGCCAGGGCGAGCGCACGCTGCCGGGCTAACCGCGCGCGCGCGCTATCGCGGGGCGTCGCACCCCGGCATAGTCGTCCCGCAGCACGGTGCGCTCAATGCCGTGCGCAAAGGAGAACAACGACCATGCATCGACGCGCCATCCTGGCCGCGGCGCCGCTTCTCGCCGCCCTCGTCTTCACAACCTTCGCCCAAGCGCAGAACGCCGCGCCGCCCCTGCCGGTGGCGCAGCCGCGCGAGGTCGGGTTCGACCCCGACCGCCTCGCCCGCATCCGCCCCGCCATCGAGCGGGAGGTGGCCGAAGGCCGCCTGCCCGGCGCGGTGGTCATGGTCGCGCGGCGCGGCCGCGTCGTGTTTGCCGATGCGATCGGGTTCCGCGACAAGCCGGCCAATGCCGCCATGGCGATGGACAACATCTTCCGCATCTATTCGATGACCAAGCCCTTCACCTCGGTCGCCGCCATGATGCTGGTCGAGGAAGGCCGGTTGCACCTGACCGACCCGGTCGGGCGCTTCCTGCCCGGCTTCGACCGGTTGGTGGTCGCCACGCCGACCGCGAACCTCGCGCTCGGTCGCCTCACCTACAGCAACGTACCGCAGCAGCGGCAGATGACGGTGCAGGACCTGCTGCGCCACACCTCCGGCCTCACCTACCCCGAGATCACCAGCGTGCAACCGCTGCGCGAGGCGCTGGTGCAGCGCGGCTTCGCCACCGCCGGCGCCGCAGAGTACGACTCCCGCGCCATGAGCCCGACCGAGTTCATCGAACGCCTCGCGCAGGTGCCGCTGATGCACCAGCCGGGCACCACCTTCGAATACTCCCTGTCCACCGACGTGCTCGGGCGCGTGGTGGAAGCCGTGTCCGGCCAGCGCCTGGAGGCATTCCTGGAGGAGCGCCTGTTCCGCCCGCTGCGCATGACCGATACCGGCTTCGCCTTGCGCGAGGGGCAGGCGCCGCGTCTCGCCGCACACCTCGGCGGCGACTGGGCGCGCAACAACGCCCCCATCGGCATGCTCGACGTCTCACGTCCGCCGGGCAACGCCTCGGGCGGGGCGGGCGCGGTCTCGACGGCGTCGGACTACCTGCGTTTCCTCCAGATGATGGCCAATGGCGGGCAGCTCGACGGGGTGCGCATCCTCTCGCCGGCGACGGTGCGGCTGATGACCGCCGACCACCTTCCGGGGATGGCGCAGCCCGCGCCCCCCGGCGCGCTGGGGACACCCGGCTTCGGCTTCGGGCTGGGCTTCGCGGTGCGTCTGGCCGATGGCGTGTCCGGCGTGCCGGGCAATGCCGGGCAGTACATGTGGGCCGGCTATGGCGGGACCTATTTCTGGGTGGACCCGCGCGCCGAACTCGTGGGCGTCTTCATGAGCCAGGCGCCGAGCGTCGAGCGGCCGATGCACCGCCGCCTGATCCAGACACTGGTCTATTCGGCATTGACGGATTGATCGTGCCCTCAAGCGCCGGGCGCCGCCTCCGGCGCCTTGGCTCGCCGGACGTCCGGCGTTCGCCCATTCGGGCTCGCGGCCCGCGCCGCGGGCCGGGGTTGCCGTGATCCGGCAGGCCTGAGCGCCGGGCGCCGCCTCCGGCGCCTTGGTTCGCCGGACGTCCGGCGTTCGCCCATTCGGGTTCGCGGCCCGCGCCGCGGGCCGGGGTTGGCGTGATCCGGCAGGTCTGAGCGCCGGGCGCCGCCTCCGGCGGCTCGGCTCGCGGCCCGCAGTGCGGGGTTGCCATATTCCGGGGGGGGTGGACGCAGTTCAGCCAACCCAGCGAAACCGGGCGCGGACGACCATGTCATCCTCGACCACGGCGCGCGCCGCAGCCGCAATCGCGGGCGGTACCACCACCGAGGCAAAGGCGATCTCGCCCTTCACCCGCGCCAGGAACAGGCGGTCGAAGGCGAGGGCGCCGGGGCTGCGCACCACGCAGCACGCGCAGCCCAGCACATGCGCGGCCTCCAACGCATCGAGCAGCGCCGCATTCGCCGGCACGGCGCCGCCCTCAGCCTGGGCGCGGACAGGGATGCGGGCATCAAGGGACCATGTCATGCTGCTAGACATAAGGATATGTTTATGCCTATATCAAGCCCATGGATGAGTTGCTGACCAAACTTCGCGCCGCCGCCGAACCCACCCGGCTTCGCCTGCTGGCGCTGTGCGCCCGGGGCGCCTGGTGCGTCTCGGATCTGGTGGCCATCCTGGGGCAATCGCAACCTCGCCTGTCGCGGCATCTGAAGCTCCTCACCGAGGCCGGGCTGCTCCAGCGCACGCCCGAAGGGGCCAATGCCTGGTTCCAGCTGCCCGAGGATGCCGACCTCGCGCGCTCCATCCTCGCCCGCCTGCCCGAGGACGACCAGCGCCTTGCCGCGGACCGCCGCACCGCCGCACGCATCGCCGCCGAGCGCGCCCGCGCCGCATCCGAATCCTTCCGCCGTCATGGCGCGGACTGGGATGAGCTGCGCGCGCTGGATATTCCCACCGCCCCGATCGAGGCCGCGATCCTTGCCGCCCTCCCCTCCACCCCCCACGCGCGGCTGCTCGATATCGGCTGCGGCACGGGCCGGCTGTTGGAACTGGTCGCCCCGCATGTTGCGGCCGCCACCGGCGTCGATGCCTCGCGTGACATGCTGGCCCTGGCCCGGACGCGGCTGGCCGAACACAACCTCACCCATTGCGCCGTGCGTCAGGCGGACCTGTATCGCCTGCCGTTCCCCGACGCCGCCTTCGACATCGTCACGTTGCAAATGGTGCTGCACTATGCCGAGGACCCGGCCGCAGCACTCGCCGAGGCCGCCCGCGTGCTCAAGCCCGAGGGCCGCCTCATCCTGCTCGACCTCGCCGCGCATGAGCGGGCCGACCTGCTCAAGCGCCTCGCGCATCGCTGGCCCGGCTTCGATGATGCCGCGCTGAATGGTTTGCTCGGTGCCGCCGGCCTGACACCGATGCAGCCGCGCGACCTCGGCCCCCTTCGCCTCTGGTGCGCCGAAGCCCGTGCCCACGTCCCCGCCTGAATCAAGCGCCTGACACGAGAGTAGCCCCCATGTCCCGTCCCCACCTCCTCGATGCCCTCCGCGACCAGGTCCTGCTGTGTGATGGCGGCATGGGCGCGCGCGTCCAGTCGATGACGCTCGATGTCGCGGCCGATTACTGGGACCGTGAGAACTGCACCGAGGTGCTGAACCTCTCCCGCCCCGACATCGTGCGCGAAATCCATCGCAGCTACTACGAGGCCGGCGCCGACATGGTGCTGACCAATTCCTTCGGCGGCTCCACCATCACGCTCGATGAATTCGATCTCGGCGAGCGCACCTTCGAGATCAACAAGCGCGCCGTCGAGCTTGCGCGCGAAGCCGCCGAGACGTTTTCGGATGGCCGCCATCGCTGGGTGATCGGCGATATCGGCCCGGGCACCAAGCTGCCTTCGCTCGGCAACATCGCCTATGACGCGCTGGAGGCGGCCCTGCTGGAACAATGCCGCGGCCTGATCGCGGGTGGCGCGGACGCCATCCTGACCGAGACCAACCAGGACACGCTGTTCATCAAGGCCGCCGTCAACGCCGCCAAGATCGCGCGCGCCCAGGCCGGCGTGGACATCCCGATCTTCGTGCAGGTCACGGTCGAGACCACCGGCACGCTGCTGGTCGGCCCCGATATCGCCGCCGCCGCGACCGTCACCCATGCGCTTGATGTCCCCTTGATCGGGCTGAACTGCGCCACCGGCCCGCAGGAGATGGCCGAACATGTGCGCTGGCTGTCGCAAAACTGGCCCGGCCTCATCAGCGTGCAGCCGAATGCCGGCCTGCCTGAGCTGGTCGATGGCAAGACGCACTACCCCCTTGCCCCCGCCGACCTCGCAAGCTGGATGGAACGCTTCGTGCGCGAGGATGGCATCAACCTGATCGGCGGCTGCTGCGGCACCTCCACCCCGCACATCGCGGCGCTGGATGCCATGCTGCGGCGGCGGGGGGACGGCAAGCGCCCGGCCGTGGTGGCGCGTAAGCCAGTCTGGATCCCGAGCGTCGC
>JBKJNV010000491.1:0-2695 GCA_046593435.1 Roseomonas sp. | reverse complement strand
GTGGATCTCGGCATGGGCATGGGGCGAGCGCAGGAACACCGCATGCAGCGCGCCGGGCGTCGCCACATCTGCCGTGTAGCGCCCCTGCCCCGTCAGCAGCCGGTGATCCTCGGTACGCCGCAGCGGTACGCCCAGGCCGGGCAGGACATCATAGGCCATCGGATCAGGCCGCCATGCGATCGAGCCGGTCGCGCAGGCGGTACCATTCCCCGATCACCGGCAGCACCAGCGACGGGTCGCCCTTGTAGAAGGGGCGCGTGGGGAAGTTCAGCCCATCGAGCGCGAAGGGCTCATTCGCCGCACCGGCCATCTTGAGTGCGACGCGATGGCCCAGCCACGTCGCCATCGCCACACCGCTGCCCTGGCAACCGGCCGCGTAGTGGACGCCGCCCTCCACGCCAATATGGGGCAGCGTGTCGAAGGTGAAGGCGACATTGCCACACCAGGCGTGGGTGATGCGCACCTTCTCCAACTCAGGGAAACACGCGATCATCGCGGCGCGAAGCGCAGGTGCGGCCTGCTTCGCCGTCTCCGCGCGGAAGGATGCACGGCCACCCCACAGCACGCGCTTGCCGTCCGGCGAGGGGCGGAAATAGTTCAGCACGCGCTTGGTATCCGAGATCATGCGCCGGCCGGGGAACAGACGCTCGATGGTGTCCTCGCCGAGTTCCTCGGTGGCGATGAGGTAGCTGGCCAGCGGCACCAGCCGCCGCGCGAGCCAGGGCATCGCGCTGCCCTTGGCCTTGTCGAAGGAATAGCCGTTGGTCGCGACGAGGACGGCGCGCGTGCGCACCTCGCCACGGTCGGTGACGACGCGGAAGCCATCGCCATCAGGCAGCGTCTCGCGCACGCGCACGCCATCGACCAGGGTGGCACCCGCCTTCACCGCCGCCGCCGCCAGCCCGCGCGCGTATTTGCCCGGATGGATGCTACCGGTCGCCGCCGCCGCCATGCCGCCGTGATACAGGTCGGAACCCAGCATGGAATGCTGCTCCGCGCGGGGGATCATGCGCGTCGGCAGGCCGGTCACCTCGGCGACGAAATCCGCCTTCGCCTGGAGTGCGGAAAAGTGCTTCGGTGTCCAGGCGGGCACGTAGCGGCCGCAGCGGATGTAGTCGCAATCGATCCCCTCGCGCGCGATCGTCTCCTCGATGAAGGGGAAGCTCGCCGCCGCGGCATCGGCCAGCCGCCGCGCGCCTTCCTTGCCGCGCGTTGCTTCCAGCGCGCCGGAGGCCACCTTCAGCCCGCCCGAGACCATGCCGCCATTGCGCGACGAGGCGCCCCAGCCGATGCGCTCCGCATCGATCACCACGGGCGTGATGCCCAGCCGGCGCAGCGTGAGTGCGGCCGAAAGCCCGGCATAACCGCCACCGACGATCACCGCCTCGGCGCTGTCCGGCAGCTCGCCGGCCCGCGCAGCCGGCTCGGCGGCCTCCCACCACCAGGGCTTTTCGATGAAGTCATCGGCGAATATCGACGTTGCCACGCGCAAAACCCCTTCACGCCGTGCGCGCATCGCGCTTCACTCGGCTTGAGGGAAGATTCACGCCGGCGGCTCCAGGCTGCAAGAGGAGAGTGCGTGATGCGCGAAACTGAAATCCAGTCGTTCCACCAGGATTGCATGGCGCTGGCGCGGGAGAAGCTCGCCCGCGGGCAGATTTCGCGCCGCCAGCTGCTGCAGGTTATGGCGGCGCTGGGTGCGGCGCCATTCGCCACTGGCGAGGCACGCGCGCAAGCGACGCCGCCCCGCGACCTGGTGATGGTCAATTGGGGCGGGCTCGCCAACCAGGGGTTCGGGAATTTCTACGGGGCGCCCTTCGCCGCGGAGAACCCCGGCTGGCGCGTCGTGCAGGACAGCAGCGGCCCGGCCACGGGGCGCATCCGCTCCATGGTCGAAAGCGGCCGCGTCGCCTGGGACCTCTGCGACAGCTCAGCCACGGGGGCAAAGCTGCTCGGCGCGCTGAATCTCGCCACGCGCATCGATTATTCCGTGGTCGATCGCACCAACGTCATCGCGCCCGTCTTCGCACTGGAACACGGCGCCGCCCCCTACTCCTTCAGCTCCGTGCTCGCCTATGACAGTTCCAAATTCCCCACCGCGCCGACCGGCTGGGCGGATTTCTGGAACCTCCAGCGCTTCCCCGGCACCCGCCTGCTGCGCCGCGACGCGGTCTGCTCGCTCGAAGCCGCGATGATCTCGATGGGCCGCCCCGCCTACCCCATCGATGTGCGCGCAGCGACGCGGCGCGTCACCGAGCTGCGCCGCAACCTGGTGTTCTGGACCAATGGCAGCGAGAGCGAACAGCTCATGCGCACCGGCGAGGCGGTGATGGGCCAGATCTGGCACACCCGCGCCTCCGTCCTTGAGCGCGAGAGCAATGGCCGCATCAAGTTCATCTGGAACCAGGGCATTTTGCAGCCGGGCATCTTCGTCATCCCGCGCGGCAATCCGGGTGGTGCGATGGCGCAGCGGCTGCTGGCCAGCATGCTCGCGAAGCCCGAACCGCAAGTCGGGCTGCTCGGGCTGCTCGGGAACGGGCCGACCAATCCGCGTGCGGCCGCCCTGGTGCCCGCCGAGCTCAAGCGCTTCAACCCGACCGACCCCGAGAATGAGCGCCAGCAGATCGCCATCGACGGCAATTGGTGGGGCGACAACTACCAGCAGGTGAACGCGGACTACATCGACGCCATCACC
>JBKJNV010000450.1:0-5223 GCA_046593435.1 Roseomonas sp. | reverse complement strand
GCTGGCCTATTCGGGCGGGCTCGACACCTCGGTGATCCTGAAGTGGCTGCAAACCGAGTACAAGTGCGAGGTTGTCACCTTCACCGCCGATCTCGGCCAGGGCGAGGAACTCGGCCCCGCGCGCGACAAGGCGCTGCTGCTCGGCATCAAGCCCGATAACATTTTCATCGACGATCTGCGTGAGGAATTCGTCCGCGACTTCGTCTTCCCGATGTTCCGCGCGAACGCCCTGTATGAGGGCATGTACCTGCTCGGCACCTCCATCGCGCGCCCGCTCATCGCCAAGCGCCAGATCGAGATCGCGGAACTCGTCGGCGCCGATGCCGTCGCCCATGGCGCAACCGGCAAGGGCAATGACCAGGTCCGCTTCGAAATCGGCTACTACGCGCTCAAGCCCGATGTGAAGGTCATCGCCCCCTGGCGCGAATGGGACCTCACCAGCCGCACCGCGCTGATCGCCTTCGCCGAGCAGCACCAGATCCCCATCGCCAAGGACAAGCGCGGGGAGTCGCCCTTCTCCGTCGACGCGAACCTTCTCCACTCCTCCTCCGAGGGCAAGATCCTCGAAGAACCCTGGGACGCGCCCGATGAGATGGTCTGGCAGCGCACGATCAGCCCCGAGAACGCGCCCGACAAGGCAACCGAGATCACGGTCGAATTCGAACGCGGCGATGCCATCGGCATCAATGGCGAACGCCTCTCGCCCGCAACCCTGCTCACCAAGCTCAACGCCCTCGGCCGCGACAACGGCATCGGCCGCCTCGACCTGGTCGAGAACCGCTTCGTGGGGATGAAATCCCGCGGCTGCTATGAGACGCCGGGCGGCACCATCCTGCACGTCGCGCACCGCGCCATCGAATCTATCACGCTCGACCGCGAGGCCGCGCATCTGAAGGATTCGATCATGCCGAAATACGCCGAAATCCTGTACAACGGCTTCTGGTTCTCGCCCGAACGCCGCATGCTCCAGGCGCTGGTCGATGAGAGCCAGAAAAGTGTGGCCGGAACCGTCCGCCTCAAGCTCTACAAGGGCAACACCATCGTCACCGGGCGGCAATCGCCCAACAGCCTCTACTCGATGAAGCACGTGACGTTCGAGGATGACCAGGGCGCGTATGACCAGTTCGACGCGCAAGGGTTCATCAAGCTGAACGCGCTGCGGCTGCGGCTGGGGGCGATGGCGGGGCGCAAGGGCGGCGCGCTGTAGCCATCCCGCTCCCTCTCAGGGCCTGATGCCGGCCGTGCGGATGATCTCGGCATACCGCGCGGTCTCGGCGGCGATGAAGCCGGCGAAGGCCTCGACCGAGCCCGGCATGGGCATGCCGCCGAGCCGCTCGAAGGCACTGCTCACCGCTGCATCGCCAAGCCCTGCAGCTACCGCCCGGTTCAGACGCGCGAGAAGGGCCGGCGGCGTTATGCCCGGCGCGCAGAGACCGAACCAGGAGCCGCCCTCATAACCGGGCAGCGTCTCGGCCACGGTCGGAAGGTCGGGCAGGACGGCTGCCCGCGACGGCCCAGTGGTCGCCAACGCAACCAGGCGCCCGGCCCGGACATGCGGCATCGAAGACGGCGCCGGGTCGAACATCACATCGGCCTCGCCGCGCAGCAGATCAGCCAGGGCCTGCGCCGATCCGGGATAGGGCAGCAATTGCAGGTCGATGCCCGCCATGTACCCGAACAGCGCGATGGCCACGTGCTGGGGCGTTCCGGTGCCCGCATAGGCAACGCGCAGGCGCCCCGGATTTGCCCGGGCATGGGCAATCAGCGCCGCGATGGACCGCACGGGCACCGATGGATGCACCTCCACGATCAGCGGCACCCGTGCAATGCCAGCGGCGGCAGCGACATCACGGCTGAAATTGAAGTCGAGCTCGGGGAACAGCGTCGTGTTGATGGTATTCACCGGTCCGCACAGCAGCAGCGTGGCGCCATCCGGCGCTGCCCGGGCCACCTCCCGGGTTGCGTCATTGCCGCTCGCGCCCACACGGTTTCGAACCCGCACTTGTACACGGAGTTCGCGTTCGAGCGCCGGGGCGATGGTGCGCGCGGCGATGTCCAGTGGCCCGCCCGGGGGGAAGCCCACGACGATCTCGATCTCCCGCGTCGGCCAATCCTGTGCCTTCGTCGCTGCGGGTAGCGCAAGGACGAGCGCAGCCCCCAGCAGCAACAACAGCTTCATCCGATTCCACAGCTGAACCCGCATCTCCGCCTCCTGGGATGGATGCGGTATCCGTTGGGCGCCCCGCTACACATGCGCCATACTGTCGCATCGGCAAAAGCGATATGCTTTGCATATGGCTCTCGATCTCCGCCAGCTCCGCTACTTCGTCGCCGTCGCCGAGGAGGGGCACGTCACCCGCGCGGCAGAGCGCCTGGGCATGCAGCAGCCACCGCTGAGCCAGCAGATCAAGGCGATGGAGCGCCAGCTCGGCCTGCAGTTGTTCCGGCGCAAGACGCGCGGGGTAGAGCTGACCGAGAGTGGCCAGGTGCTGTTCGAAGAGGCGCGGGTGATCCTCGCGCGGCTGGCGCAGGCGGAGCGCGACGCGCTGGGCACGGCGCGGGGCGAACAAGGCAAGCTCCGCGTCGGCGTCGCACCGACCGCGCCCTTCCACCCCTTCGTGCCGCAGGCAATCCGCGCCTTCCGCGAGGCCTTTCCGGCGGTCGAGCTGCTTCTCGACGAGTGCCTCAGCCGCCAGGCGGTACTGGGGTTGCAGGAGGCGCGGCTCGATGCCGCCTTCGTCCGCGCCGAGCTCGGGGACACGCCGGCCTTCACGGTCCACCGGCTGATCCATGAGCCGATGGTGGTTGCGCTGCCCGCGCAGCACGCACTGGCCGGCGCACCCGTCCGCACGCTCGCCGACTTCGCCGCGGAGGTCTTCATCGCCTTCGCACGCGTCGAGGGGCCGGGGATGTTCGATGCCACCCTGGCTGCCTGCCTGCGCGCCGGCTTCACGCCAAAACTGGGGCAGGAGGCGCCGCGCGTCACCTCGATGCTGGGGCTTGTCGCCGCCGGGCTCGGCATTGCGCTCGTCCCGGCATCAGTCAGTCGCGTGCGGATGGATGGCGTCGCTTATTGCGCCCTGGCGCCGAGCGACACGCCCACCGTGCCCATTCATCTTGCGGTCCGGCGCGGCAGCGGCTCGGCAGCGCTGCGCAACTTCACCGACCTCGTCCGCCGCGCGGCACGGGAGGCGGCCGGCGCCTGAAGGTCGGCCACCCACGACGTCACACGAGATCCCGAAACGCCCGCAAAAACGCGCGCACATCCGCCTCGTCATTGTACACATGCGGGCTGATCCGCATCCGCCCCAGCCGCGGCGCCACATGCACCCCGCGCTCGGCCAGCGCCTCGATCAGCCCTGCCTTCATCCCGCGCGGAAACCCCAGGCTCAGCACATGCGGCGCCCGGACGCGCGCCTCGGGTACCTCCACATCCATCCCGGCCAGCCCCTCCGCCAGCAACCCGTTCAGCCAGCCCAGCCGCGCGGCGATCGCAGCACTCCCCCATTCGGCCATCATCTCCATGCCCACCGCGGCCATCTCCAGGCCCACCAGATGGTCGCGCTCGCCCATGTCGAAGCGCTGCGCGCCCTCCGCATAATCCAGGTCCGCAAGGTAGGGCACCGCCTCGGAGGAAACACGCCGCCGCGCCGCCCCGGTCTGCTCCAGCGGCACGCCCCCCTGCCAGCGCTTCGCCACATACAGGAAGGCGCGGCCATAGGGCCCCAGCACCCATTTGTAGGTCGGAAAAATCAGCACATCCGGGTCGAGAGCCACAACATCGATCGGCAGCACCCCGGCATGGTGCGTGGCATCGACCAGCAGCATCGCCCCCGCCGCGCGCACACCCACACCCACGGCGGCAAGGTCCACCACCCCGCCATCGGCCCAATGCACGGATGAGATCGAGACCAGCGCCAACGGCGCCGCTCCCGGCCGCGCGAGCGCCGCCACCACCGCCGCCGTCCAATCCCCATCCGGCGGCCGCGCCACCGTCTCGACGGTAAACCCACCCTCCGGCGCACGTTGCAGCCATTCCAGCACCGGCGAGGAATGATCATCCCCCAGCACCAGCACCCGGCTTCCCGCCGGCACCGGCAGGATGCGCCCCGCCACCGCGACGCCGTAGGAGATGGAGGGGATCAGCGCCACATCCTCAGCCGCCGCCCCGATCAGTGCGGCGGCCGCACGCCGCGCGCGCGCGAACTGCCCCGCGATATGCGCCGACGTGATGCCCCAGGGCCGTGCTTTGCGTTCCACCCCAGCATGCCCCGCCGCCTGCACGGCGCGCGGCAGCGGCGACCAGGATGCGGCGTTGAGGTAGGCAACGTCGCGCGGGATGTCGAAGGCATCGCGCTGGCAATCGAGCATGGCGGCATTCCCAAAGGCGGTCGCGCCAGACTGCGCCCCGCACCGCGCCCGATCAACAACCGGCACATTCCGCCGCTTCGGGGCGCCCGGTAGCGATCTGCGGGGCGGAAAGCAACAGCCTTGCCAGCGGCGGCCTTCTTCCTCGCCTCGCGGCCGATATCCGCATTCCATCCACAGGGCCATCCCCAGCTTCGGTGGATAAGCCGCGCTGATCCGGAAGGGCCTTGCCAGACCCCCGGGGTACCATGCGAAAGGCAATGCAAAGCTGCATGAATGCCATGCCGCTCCCCGGGAGGCGCGTCAGGTCAAGATGGAGCAGTTATGGGCTGATTACGGCGCGCTCGCCTATGTCGTGGCTTTCGCCTGGTCGTTTTTGGAAGGCGAAACCTTCGTCATCTTCGCCGCCGCGATCGGCGCCACCACGGGCCTCGTCAACCCCTGGATCCTGATGGGCACGGTGTGGATCGGCTCCTTCCTCGGCGACCAGCTGTGGTTCTTCCTCGGCCGCCGCTACGGGCCCTATGCGCTGCGCAAGATCCCCGGCGCAGAAAAGCGCGTCGCGGTCGCGATCGGCTTCCTCGCCAAGTATGGCGACGCCTTCGTGCTGTCCTTTCGCTTCATCTACGGCATTCGTAACGTGGCCTCCGCCGCATGCGGGATCTCCGGCATGTCCTTCCCGCGCTTCGCCACGCTGAACTTCATCGCCGCCGGCCTCTGGGCCAACAGCTTCGTCTGGGTCGGTTGGTTCGTGGGCGGCCTGTTCACGCCCGGCCAGATCGCCCATGGCATCGGCGGCATCGGCCTCGCCGTGTTCCTGTTCTTCATCATCCGCTACTTCATCCAGCGTCGAAA
>JBKJNV010000065.1:0-5841 GCA_046593435.1 Roseomonas sp. | reverse complement strand
CGTATGCGGCACGCCGGCCACCTGCATCGACAGCTCCACCGTCGCCAGCGTGCCCAGGATCATCGGCTCGTTCAGGTCGCCCAAATGTCCGATGCGGAACACCTTGCCCCCCAGCGGCCCCAGCCCACCGCCCAGCGACAGGTTGAACCGCTTCAGCGCCACCCCGCGCAGCACATCCGCATCCATGCCCTCAGGCATCATGATGGCGGTCACGCTATCCGAATACCGCGCCGGGTTGAGGCAGAACAGCTGCGGACCATTATTGCCCGACCAATGCTGCACCGCCGCGCGCACCGCGCGGGCCAGGCGTGCATGGCGGGTGAAGACATTCTCCAGCCCCTCCTCCTGCTCGATCAGCCGCAGCGCTTCCTGCAGGCCGTAGAAGAAGGAGACCGGCACCGTGCCGACAAAGCTCTTGTGCCTGCGCGTCAGCA
Source organism: Roseomonas sp. (assembly GCA_046593435.1). GTDB lineage: Bacteria > Pseudomonadota > Alphaproteobacteria > Acetobacterales > Acetobacteraceae > Plastoroseomonas. Next base: position 5,407 of record JBKJNV010000065.1, on the reverse strand, counting down.
TGTTGGACCAGTTGAAGTAGTGCTTGGGCAAGCGCGAGGTCTTGTGCGCCGCCATCGCCTTGTCCGACACGCCGGTGAAGCTGATGCCCGTGGGCAGCATCAGCCCCTTCTGGCTGCCGCCCACCGCGGCATCCACGCCCCATTCATCCATGCGGAAATCGAAGCTGCCGAGCGAGGAAATCGTGTCCGACAGCAGCAGCGCGGGGTGCCCGGTGGCATCCAGCGCGGCGCGCACCTCGGCGATGGGCAGCATCATCCCCGTCGCCGTCTCATTGTGCACCACGCAGACCGCCTTGATGACATGCGCGGAATCCTCCGCAAGTGCGGCGCGCACCGCCGCCATGTCCACGCCACGCCGCCAATCGGCCGCGACCGTCCGCACCTCGATCCCGAGATCCGCGGCCATCTGTGCCCAGGAAATGGAGAAATACCCCGTCTCTAGGATCAGCACCGTATCGCCCGGGGAGAGCAGGTTGACGAAGCTTGCTTCCCACGCCGCATGGCCCGAGCCGGTGTAGAGGAAGATGTTCTGCCGCGTCTTGAGGATGCGCTTCAGACCCTCAAGGCATGCATCGTAGATCGTGATGAAGGCCGGGTCGTTGAAATCCACCGTCTGGTGCGCGCAGGCATGCAGCACCGAATCGGGAATGTTGGTCGGGCCCGGATTGGCGAAGAACTGGCGACCGCGCGGACGTGCTTCGGCAGGCGTGGCGCTCATGGTGGCTCTCCCCAAGAATGAACCTGCATGGTCATCCCACGAGGCACGCGGCTTGCCCAGGGGGCGGGCGCGAATTCCATGCCGAGAGGCGACCCGCGCGACCCCGCCCGTGGCCCGGCGCAACCGCACAGCCTGGACAGTTCCGGCGCGCCGTTCTTTGCTGCCGCCAAGGCACGCCGGCACCCGCCGGACAGATGCCAAAAGGATGTCCAGGATGCCCTTGTTCCGCTCCACAGGCACAATGCCCGGCCGATCCCTGCTGGCCCGCGCGCTCGCCGCTGGCCTGTTCACGCTCACCGGCGCCGCGCCGCTCGCGGCCCAGGACGCCTGGCCCAACCGCGCCATCCGCTTCATCGTCCCCTTCGCGCCCGGCGGGTCCAACGACTTCACCGCACGCCTCATGGCCCCACGCATGGCCGCCCGCCTCGGCCAGCAGGTCGTCATCGAGACGCGCCCCGGTGCCGGAGGAATGACCGGCGTCGACATCGCAGCGAAAGCCCCGCCCGATGGCTACACCATCGCCCTGGGTACCGCCGGCGGCGTCGTCATCGGCCCGCTGATGGCCGCACGCCCGCCCTTCGACCCGACCCGGGACCTCGCCGCACTCACGATGGCCATCAACGTCCAGGTGCCCGTGGCCGTGCCCGGCGCCTCACCTTTCCGCACCATGCGCGACCTGATCGAGGCGGCCCGCGCCAGCCCAGGCCGCGTCACCTACGGCTCCTCCGGCACCGGCGGGCTGCCACATCTGGTCGGCGAACTCATCCGCATCGCAGCCGGCATCGAGATGGTCCACGTGCCCTACCGCGGCGGCGCACCCCTCGCACTCGCCGTGCTCAGCGCGGAAGTGAATTCGGGCCTGTCGGACCTGCCGCTCTTCATGCCCCACCTCGCCTCCGGCCAAATCCGCATCCTCGCGGTCGGCGCGCCACAACGCATGGCCATCCTGCCCAATGTCCCCACGCTGGCGGAAGCCGGCATCCCCAACATCGAGACCAACAACTGGCACGGCCTGGTCACCGCGGCCGCCGTGCCCCCCGCCATCCTCGACCGCCTGCACGCCGCCGCCTTCGCCGCCCTGTCAGACCCCGAGGTCACCCGCATCATCAACGACCAGGGAATGGAAGCCGCCCCGAACAGCCGCGCCGACTTCACGGCCCTGATCGCGCGCGAACAAACCCGCTGGCGAGGCGCCATCCAGGCCGCCGGCATCCGGCCGGAGTGATGGGTGGGGATGGCAAGCAAGGCGAGGGGCTCCGCCCCCTCGACCCCCGCCAGGAGCCTGAGGCCCCTGGACCCGCATCTGTGGGTGTTGGACTTGGGAAGGGGTTGAGCCTCGCCGGAGGCGAGCCGGGTTGGGGAGGGGGCGCAAGGGGCACCCGTTGGTACAGGTGCTCCCGCGATGCGCCCCCTCCCCAACCCGGCCCATCACCCCAGCCAGCACACCGCTCCCAAAACCATCACCAACAAAAGTGGGGCCGAGGGGCCTTCAGGCTCCTCGCGGGGTCCAGGGGCAGCGCCCCTGGCCTTGCCTTGTCCTCCCACCCATCCCTGAGGTCCGCATGATGGCGTCTGGTTTTCGCATTGGCTCTCCGATGCGCCGTGTTGAGGATCCGCGGTTTTTGCGCGGTGTCGGTCGCTATGTGGAGGATGCTTCGGTCGCCGATGGCGTTCGGATGCATGTGTTGCGTTCGCCGCATGCCTCGGCGCGGATTGTGCGGATGGATGTGTCGGCGGCGCGCGCGGCGCCGGGTGTGGTGTTGGTATTGACGGCGGCGGCGTTGGACGTGCCGGGGGTGTTGCGCTGCGTGACGCCGCGGCATCGGCGCGATGGGCGGCCGTTGGTCAGTCCGGTATGGCGGGCCTTGCCGGCGGATGCGGTGCGGCATGTGGGCGATGCGGTGGTGGCGGTGTTTGCGGAGAGCATTGAGGCGGCACGCGACGCGGCCGAGTTGATCGATGTGGAGTATGCGCCGCTGCCTTCGGTCACGGATGTGGCGCAGGCCGCGTTGGGCCCGGAGGTCTGGCCTGGCGAGGCGCCGGGCAATGAGTGTTTTCATTTCCGCCTGGGCGATGCGGATGCGGTGGCGGCCGCCTTCGCGCGCGCGGCGCATGTGGCGCGGCTGGAGTTCCGCATTTCGCGGCTGACGGCGGCACCGATGGAGCCGCGCAACCTGGTCGCGCAGTATGACGCGCAGGAGGGCCGCTACACGCTGACCACGGGCACGCAGCTGCCCCATGTGATGCGCAACGAGATTGCGGAGCATGGGCTGGGCGTGGCGTCGAACCGGCTGCGGGTGATCAGCCCCGATGTGGGTGGTGGGTTCGGCATGAAGGAAAGCCCGTTTCCGGAGCATGTCTGCGCGTTGGTTGCGGCACGCATGCTGGGCCGTCCGGTGCGCTGGTCCGCGACGCGCAGCGAGAGTTTTTTGTCCGACAGCCACGCCCGCGACAACGCCTCGGTGGGGGAATTGGCGCTGAGTGCGGAAGGCGATTTCCTGGCGATGCGAGTGCGCACCGCGGCCAATCTCGGTGCCTATCTCGCCTGGCAGGGGCCGGTGTCATCGACCAACAATGTGGGCGGCCTCGCCGGTGTGTATCGCACCCCGCACATCTGCACCGAGGTGACGGGGTATTTCACCAACACCCAGCCCACCGCGCCCTATCGCGGCGCGGGGCGGCCAGAGGCGATCTTCGCGATGGAGCGGCTGATCGACCTCGCTGCCGACGAGATGGGGCTGGACCGCATCGCGCTGCGCGCGCGCAACCTGATCCGGCCCGAGGAGATGCCGTTCCGCACCGGCCTCGACTACACCTATGACAGCGGCGACTTCCCGAAGAACATGGCACTCGCGCTGGAAGCCGCGGATTGGGAGGGCTTTGCGGCGCGGCGCGCGGAAGCTGCAGGGCGCGGGATGCTGCGCGGCATCGGCATCGCGAACGCCATCGAGAGTGCCGGCGGCCCGCACCGCAAACCGCTGGAGGAAGCCGCCGAGATCCGCTTCGATTCCGGTGGCTCGATGACGTTGCTGCTGGGCTCGCACAATCACGGGCAGGGGCATGAGACGGTGTTCCGCCAGATCGCGGCGACACATCTGGGCATCCCACCCGAGCGCATCCGCATCCTGTTCGGCGACACCGATGTGGTGGCGCACGGGCGGGGCACCATCGGCAGTCGGTCGATGATGGCGGCGGGCGGCGCGCTGGTCGGCGCGTCAGTGAAGGTCATCGCGCGCGGCAAGCAGATCGCGGCACATCTGCTGGAGGCGGCCGAGGCCGATATCGAATTCGATGATGGCGTATTTCGCGTCACGGGCACCGATCGCGGCCTGGGTATCGAGGCCGTCGCGCGGCAGAGCTACATCCCCGGCGCGCTGCCCGATGGCGCGGAGCTGGGGCTTGGCGCGTCCCTGGTGAACCGGCCAGGCGACGCGACCTTCCCCAATGGCTGCCACATCGCGGAAGTCGAGATTGACCCGGAGACGGGGGCCTGCGCGCTCTCGCGCTACACCGTCGTCGATGACGTCGGCAACGTGATCAACCCGCTGCTGCTCAAGGGCCAGATCCATGGCGGCATCGCGCAGGGTATCGGCCAGGTTTTTTCTGAAGCCATCCGCTATCAGGACGGTCAGCTCATCTCCGGGAGCTTCATGGATTACGCCATGCCGCGCGCCGATGACCTCTGCGCCTTCAAGGTGCTGTCCAACCCGGTGCCGACCAAGACCAACGCGCTCGGCGTCAAGGGCGCGGGCGAGGCCGGCACGGTGGGCGCGCTACCGGCGGGCATCGGCGCCGTCGTCGATGCGCTGCGTCCTCTGGGCATTCGCCACATCGAGATGCCTGCGACGCCGGAAGCGATCTGGCGCGCCATTGGGGGAAGCCACGCATGAGCACCATCCTGCTGATCCACGGCGCCTATCAGGGCGGCTGGATTTTTGGCCGCGTCGCGCGCGCCTTGCGCGATGCGGGGCATGTGGTGCTCGCCCCCTCGCTCGATGGCTGCGGCGAACGCGCGCATGCGCTGCGCCCGGGGATCACCACCGAGACCCATGCCGCGGAGCTGGCTGGGCTGCTGTTCCATGAGGATCTGCGCGACGTCATCGCGTGCGGCACCTCCACGGGCGGGATGGTGCTCGCGCGCCTCGCGGAACTCGCTGGCGACCGGATCGCGCGCATGGTCTTCGCCGATGCGCTGGTGCTCCAGCATGGCGAGGCGGTGGACGACATCGTGAGCCGCCCAACCAAGGTGAACACCGCGCTGACGACCGGCCCTTCGCGTGAGGATGCCGCGGTGCGGCTGTTCGCAGAGATGGACGCGGCGACGCGGGAATGGACGCTCGCACGTATCACCCAGCACCCGATCGGCGCGATGGAAGCGCCGGCGGTGCTACCCGAATTCTGGACCCGGCGGTGGAATGCCGATGTGGTCTGGTGCCGGCGCAGCACCAACCCGCCGGTCGCGCATCTGCGGCGGCTGCACGCGGCACTGGGCGGCGCCTGGCATGAGATGGACACCGGCCACTACCCGATGCTGACGGCGGCCAGCGAACTCGCCGCGATCATCGCACCAGACTGATCAGCCGGCCTCGACGCCCACCACGCGGAAGGCGCGCGCCTCGCCCTCGGGTTCGTTCACACTGACGTAGGCGCCGGGGCGCAGGCCCTCATGCGCCGCGAGGCCCGTGGTGG
>JBKJNV010000014.1:0-4463 GCA_046593435.1 Roseomonas sp. | reverse complement strand
AGTCGGGCAAGTCCTTCAGCCGCATCACCCTGACGGATCGGCGCCCGGTCGGCTTCTGGGAACGCATCCAGGGCCAGGAATACGGCTTCTGGGCGAATGTGAACCCCGAGGTGGCGCATCCGCGCTGGAGCCAGGCAACAGAAAGATTGCTGGGAAGCAACGAGCGGGTTCCGACGCAATTATTCAATGGATATGGAGAGTTCGTGGCTGGTCTTTATACGGGACTTGCACAAGAACGACTCTGGGCGTGAGCGACGGTACAATGCAAATCTGACCAAGCGTTGGTGTAGAGGGCGATTCGCAAAATCTCTTCACATTTCGTTGATAGTGTGGAACTATTGCGGCCATCCTGATCGCTCACGATGCCTCTGGTGTCCCGTTCGAGCGAACTGGGGGAAACCCTACGCGAAAGCGTCCGCCCATGCTCAATCTTGGTCGTGTCTTCCTCATCGTGGCGGCGGCGATGGTCGGCATCTTCGGGCATTCGGCGTCCTTCATTGATGCCCTCGCCCAGTTTGCGCCCGGCATGGGCCATGGCATTCCGGCCTGGTTTGGGCGTATCGGCATTGGGGGCGCCTGGCAGCAAATCATCCAGCCAGTCATGGCATTGCCCGCATGGTCGCCCTTCCTGGCCCTGGGCATTGTGTTCGTCCTGGTCGCCCTGTTCCGCCGCCGCCGCCGCTGATCGACGCGCCACCCGCCCGCGAGGGGCGCCGGTTCCGCCGTCTCAGACCGCGGCGATGGCCTCCCTACGCACCTGCACCGCAAGATCGTCGAGCGCGCGGCCAAAGCGCTCGACCATTTCATCCACCTCGGCCACTTCCATGATGAGCGGCGGCGAGAAGGCGATCGCGTCACCGGGCAGGGCGCGCAGGATCAGGCCATGCGCCTCACCGAGCTTGACCAGCCGCGCGCCCATCTTGCGGGCCGGGTCGAAGGGCGTGCGTGCGGCCTTGTCCGCGGAAAGCTCGACAGCCGCGATCATGCCGACCCCCCGCACTTCGCCCACCATCGGGTGGTCCGCGAAGGCGGCGCGCAGGCTTGCCTGCATATGCGCGCCGACGCGCTTCACATGGCCCACGATATCCATCTCGTCGTAGATCTTGAGCGTCTCGATCGCGACGGCGGCGGGGACCGGGTGGCCCGAATAGGTGAAGCCATGCCCCCAGGTGCCCACGGTCGCGGACCCATCGGCCAGGCCCTGGAAGACGCGGTCATTCACCATCACCGCCGAGATCGGCAGGAAGGAGGCGGACAGCGCCTTGGCGCAGGTCAGGATGTCCGGCTGCACGCCGAAGGTCTGGGAGCCCCAGTATTCGCCGGTGCGCCCAAAACCGCAGATCACCTCGTCGGCGACCAGCAGCACGTCGTATTTGCGCAGCACCGCCTGGATCTTCTCAAAGTAGCCACGCGGCGGGATGACGACGCCGCCCGCGCCCATCACCGGTTCGGCGAAGAAGCCCGCGACCGTGTCCGGGCCTTCGGCGAGGATCATCGCGTCGAGCTCATCGGCCATGCGCGTCGCAAAGGCGTCCTCGGTTTCGCCCTCATGACCGAAGCGGTAGAAATGCGGGCAGGATGTGTGCAGCACGCCCGCGATCGGCAGGTCGAACAGCTTGTGATTGTTCGGCAGGCCGGTGAGCGAGGCGGAGGCCAGCGTGACGCCGTGATAGCCCTTGATCCGGCTGATGATCTTCTTCTTCGCCGGGCGCCCGATGGCATTGTTGTAGTACCAGATCATCTTGATCGCGGTGTCGTTCGCCTCCGACCCCGAATTGGCGAAGAACACCTTGCTCATCGGCACCGGCGCACGCTGGATGAGCATTTCCGACAGCTCGATCAGTGGCTCATGCGAGCGACTGGTAAAACCGTGGTAGAAGGGAAGCTTGCGCATTTGCGCGGTCGCGGCCTCGACCAGACGCTCGTTCGAGAAGCCCAGCGAGGCGCACCAGAGGCCGGCCATCGTCTCGAGGTATTCGCGCCCCGCATCATCGGTGACGCGCACGCCGCGCCCCGAGGTGATGATCATCGGGCCGTTCTGCGCATGGGCGCGGTGATCCGTGTAGGGATGCAGCGCATAGGCGATGTCGCGGGCGGCGGCGGAATTGGGCGCGGCGGGAGGTGTCATGGGGCGGGCCTTCCTGGAACTCGGCAGCGCCATCCTAGGCGCGTCCCGCCTGGGGGCGAAAGGCCGAACCGGCGCGGCGCCGACCACCCCCTGTTGCGGCGGCGGGGCGCCGGGGCGAAAGTGCTTTCGTAAAGGATATTGCCCATGACCATCATCACACCACACGCCAGCCATTGGGGCGCATTCGACGCTGTCGTCGAGCACGGCCGCGTCACCGGCGTGCGCCCCTTCGCGCGCGACCCCGCACCCGGCCGGCTGATCGAGAGCGTGCCCGACCTGGTGCACGCCGCCTGCCGGATCGACCGCGCCTATGTCCGGCGCGGCTGGCTTGAAGGCAAGCGCGCCGGCCATCTGCGCGGGGGCGATCCCTTCATCCCCGTCCCCGCTGACGAGGTTGTGCGCCTGATCGCCGGCGAGGTCGCCCGCACCCGTGCCGAACATGGCCATGATGCGATCTTCGGCGGCTCCTATGGCTGGTCCTCGGCCGGGCGCTTCCACCATGCGCGCGGGCAGTTGCACCGCTTCCTGGGCCTGGGGGGCGGCTACACCGCGCAGATGAACTCCTACTCCTACGCGGCCGGCCAGGCGCTGCTGCCGCATGTGCTGGGCACCAATGAGGTGCTGCTGGGCAAGGTCACGGATTGGGCGGCCATCGCGCAGAATGCGGGCGTGATGCTGTGCCTGGGCGGGCTGCCGCTGAAGAACGGGTTGGTCACTTCAGGTGGCGCCGGCGCTTCCGAGTATTCGGTGAATTTCCGCCGTGCGGCCGAGGCGGGCGTGCGCTTCCTGTGTGTCTCGCCCTATCGCGCCGACATGCCCGATTGGCTGCACGCCGAATGGACGCCGATCCGCCCCGGGACGGACGCCGCGTTGCTGCTCGCCATGGCGCATTGGCTGCTGGCCGAGGGGCGCGAGGACCGTGCGTTCCTGGCCAGCCACTGCACGGGGTGGGAGAAGCTCGCGGCCTACATCACCGGTGCCTCCGACGGCGTGGCCAAGACGCCCGCCTGGGCGGCGCCGATCACCGGCATCCCCGAGGCGCAGATCGTGGCCCTGGCGCGCGCGATCAGCGAGGCGCCGGCCATGCTGACCGCCACCTGGTCCGTGCAGCGCGCCGATTTCGGCGAGCAGCCCTATTGGATGCTGATCGCGCTCGCGGCGATGCTGGGTGGCATCGGCAAGCCGGGGCAGGGGGTGGCCTTCGGCTATGGCAGCATCAACGGCATGGGCACGCCGCGGCGGGAAATCCCCTCCTATTCCCTGCCCGCGACGCGCAACCCGACCGGGCGCTACATTTCTGTCAGTTCCCTCACGCGGATGCTGGAGAATCCCGGCCGCGTCGAATCCTTCAATGGCCGCGAGGTGCCCTTCCCCGATACGCGGATGATCTGGTGGGCGGGGGGCAATCCCTTCCATCACCACCAGGACCTCAACCGCCTGTTGCGCGCCTGGGCGCGCACCGAGACCATCATCGTGCAGGAGCCATGGTGGACCGCGGTCGCCCGCCACGCTGACATCGTGCTGCCGGCCACCACCTCGCTCGAGCGCAACGACATCGCGTCCTCCGGGCGCGACCGCTTCCTGCGCGCCATGCATCAGGCGATCCCCGCCATCGGGGGTGCGCGCAACGATCATGATTGGCTCGCCGATATCGCCGAGGAGCTGGGCTATCGGGATCGCTTCACCGAGAAGCGCGACGAGATGGCCTGGGCGCGGCATCTGTTCGAACGCTGGCGCCGCGCCTGCGCCTCGGCGGGGGTGGAGACGCCGGATTTCGACAGCTTCTGGGCGCAGGGATATTGGGAAGCGCCGCCACCCGAAGCGCGTTCAGCCTATACCCAATTCGCCGAATTCGCTGCCGATCCGGCTGAACACCCCCTCGACACGCCTTCGGGCAGGATCGAATTGTTCAGCGAGACGGTGGCCTCCTTTGGGTATTCAGAGGCGCCGGGTCACCCGGTGTGGAACACGCCGCGCGAATGGCTCGGCGCGGCGGAGGCGCAGCGCTTCCCGTTTCATTTGCTCTCCTTCCAGCCGGCGACGCGGCTGCATGGCCAGCTCGATCCTGGGCGCATCGCCGCTGCCGACAAGATCAAGGGGCGCGAGCCGCTGCTGATGCACCCCGAGGATGCGGCCGCGCAGGGGCTGGGCGCGGGCGAAATCCTGCGCGTATTCAATGATCGCGGCGCCTGCTTGGCTGGGCTGCGGCTGGATGACGGGCTGCTGCGCGGCGTGGTGATGATGGCAACGGGCGCCTGGTTCGATCCGGAGGAACCTGGCGTGCCCGGCAGCCTCTGCGTGCATGGCAATGCCAATGTGCTGACCGCCGATATTG
>JBKJNV010000467.1:0-3066 GCA_046593435.1 Roseomonas sp. | reverse complement strand
AGCGATGCTTCGATCGGTCATGACGGTGGGCGGCTGGACCATGGCCAGCCGCATCCTGGGCTTCGCGCGCGACATGCTGATCGCTGCGCGGCTGGGAACGGGTCCCGTGGCGGATGCGTTTTTCGTGGCCCTGCGCCTGCCCAACCTGATGCGCCGCCTGTTCGGCGAGGGCGCCTTCAACGCCGCCTTCATCCCCGCCTTCTCCGGCCTGCTGGTGACCGAAGGGCGGGCCGCCGCACGCGACCTCGCCGAGCGCCTGGCCCTGATCATGTCGCTGTGGCTGACCACACTCGCGGTGCTGGGCATCGTGTTCATGCCGCAGGTGGTTTCGGTCATCGCCCCCGGCTTCACGCGCGAGCCGGAGAAATTCGCTCTCGCGGTCGAGATGACGCGGATCATTTTTCCGTATCTCGTCTTCATCTGCCTCGCAGCACTCGTCTCGGGCGTGCTGAACGCGCTGGACCGTTTCGCCGCGGCCGCGGCGGCACCCGTGCTGTTCAACCTCATGGCCATGGCAGCACTGCTGGGGCTCACGCCCTTCGTCGCGACGCCGGGCCATGCGCTGGCCTGGGGCATCATGGCATCCGGCGCGGTGCAGCTCGTGCTGGTGTGGTTCGCCGCGCGACAGGCGGGGATGGCGCTGAACCCGCTGCACCGCCCGCGGCTGACGCCACCGGTGGTGCTGGTCCTGCGCCGGATGGTGCCGGGGATGCTGGGCGCGGGTGTCACGCAGATCAACCTCGCGATGGACACGGTCATCGCGAGCTTCCTGGTCTCAGGCTCCGTGTCCTACCTGTATTACGCGGATCGCGTGGCGCAATTGCCATTGGGCGTGATCGGCGTGGCCGTGGGCACCGCCCTGCTGCCGCTGCTGGCGCGGCAGCTGCGCGCCGGCCAGCGGCTTTCCGCGCATCGGTCGATGAATCGCGCCATCGAACTCTCGGTGCTGCTGACCTTGCCCTGCGCGGTGGGGCTCGGCGTTGCGGCGCAACCCATCGTGTCAGCGCTGTTCGAACGCGGCGCCTTCGGTGCCGATGCCACGGCGGCCACGGCGCTGGCACTGGCCGCCTACGCCGTGGGGCTGCCCGCCTTCGTTATGATCAAGGTCCTCGTGCCGGCCTTTTTTGCGCGCGGCGACACGCGAACGCCGGTGAAAATCGGCGTGTGCGTGGTCGCCCTGAACCTGGCGCTGAACCTGATGCTGATGGGGCCGCTGGCGCATGTGGGCGTGGCTGCATCGACCGCGATTTCCGCCTGGTGCAATGCCGCAGCACTCGCGCTGCTGCTCGCGCGCGCGGGGCATCTGCGGCTGGACCGGCGCTGCCGGCGGCGACTGCCGCGCATCGTGATTGCCACCGCGATCATGGGCGCAGCGGTGGCGGTGCTGATGGAACTGCTCACGCTGCGCGGTCCGCTGCTGGCGGCGGTGCTGATCGCGGCCGGTGCGCTGGTCTACGCCAGCGTCGCCATAGCACTCGGCGCCCTGCATCCGCGTGAGACATGGCGGATGCTGCGCCGCCCACGCGCGATCCAGGCCGATCAACGCCCCGATGGCACGACATGATCTGACGCTCGTCACCCAAATCGCCCATGCCTGAACCACTCTGCGCCGCGTGACGACCTGGTCGCGTTTGCGCCTTGCGCGCCCTTTCAAACAATGCATTTTATAATGGAGAAAAATTAAAGGGAGGACGGCGATGACGAAACTGCCGAGCCTTGAAGAAATAGCGCGCTCGGAAAACCGAGGCGCAGAGGCGGCGCCGCTGCTTTCCGTCGAAGGGCTGGAGGTGGAGTTCAACACCTCACGCGGCACGCTCCGTGCGGTCGACGGCGTGAGTTGGTCGGTGCGCGCCGGTGAGACGCTCGCGCTCGTCGGCGAAAGCGGCTGCGGCAAGTCGGTCACGGCACTCGCCGTCATGCGCCTGCTCGCGAAGCCCGCCGGGCGCATCACCGGCGGCCGCATCCTGTTCGAAGGCACCGACCTGCTGACGCTGTCGGAATCGCAGATGCGGCAGCGCCGCGGCCGCGACATCGCGATGATCTTCCAGGAGCCGATGACCAGCCTGAACCCGGTGCTCAGCATCGGCGCACAGCTGGCCGAGCCCTTGCAGATCCATATGGGCATGAGCGACGAGCAGGCCCGCGCACGCTCGATCGAGTTGCTGGGCCTGGTCGGCATCGCGGATGCCGAGCGGCGCCTCGCGCAATACCCGCACCAATTCTCGGGCGGCATGCGCCAGCGCGTGATGATCGCGATCGGCCTGGCCTGCAACCCGCGCCTCATCATCGCCGACGAGCCCACCACCGCGCTCGACGTCACCATCCAGGCGCAGATCCTGGAGCTGATGAAGGACCTGTCGCGCCGGCTTGGCATCACGCTGGTCATCATCACGCACAATCTCGGCGTCGTCGCACGCTATGCCGACCGGCTGGCCGTGATGTACGCCGCGCGCATCGTCGAGGAAGGCCCCGCCGAGCGCGTCTTCGCCGCGCCGCGCCACCCCTACACCGTGGGCCTGCTGCGCTCCGTGCCCCGCCTGGACCGCGTGCGTGCCGGCATGCTGGAGACCATCGAGGGCCTGCCGCCCAACCTGCTCAACCCGCCCTCGGGGTGCCGCTTCGCGCCGCGCTGCCGCTGGCGCCAGGATGCCTGCGCGGCCGACCCGGCGCTGCGCCTGATCGCGCCCGAACAGCACGCCGCCTGCCATTTCGCCGAAGCCATGCCGCCGCCCCCGCAGGAGGCCGCGGCCGAGAGCATCGCCACCGACCAGCGCGGCACGCCGCTCGTCGAGGTGCGCGGCCTCACCAAGCACTTCAAGGTGCCGCTGCGCGGCTTCTTCGCTGGCCACGCCACGGTGCGCGCGGCCGAGGATGTCTCCTTCACCATCGCGCGCGGCGAAACCCTCGGCCTGGTCGGCGAAAGTGGCTGCGGCAAGACCACGGTTGGCCGCGTCGTCCTCCAGCACGAAGCCGCGACGCGCGGCAGCATCCTGTTCGATGGCGAGGATCTGGCCACCGCGTCGCGCGCCCGCATGCGCGACCTGCGCATGCGCGCCCGCATGCGCA
>JBKJNV010000181.1:0-5128 GCA_046593435.1 Roseomonas sp. | reverse complement strand
CGGGCTGGTGCGCGGCGCGGACATCTTCGTGCAAGGCTATCGCCCCGGCGGCATCGCGGGTCTGGGCTTTGCGCCGGAACGCCTCGCGAGCCTGCGGCCGGGCATCATCGCGCTATCGCTCAGCGCCTGGGGCCACCTCGGCCCCTGGTCCGGTCGGCGCGGCTTCGACAGCCTCACGCAGACGGCGACCGGCATCAATTGGAGCGAGGCGGAGACCTTCGGCGAGACGACGCCGCGCGCACTGCCCTGCCAGGCGCTGGACCATGCCTCTGGCTATCTCCTGGCCTTCGGCGCAATGGCCGCACTGGCACGGCGGGCGCAGGAGGGCGGCTCCTGGCTGGTACGGGTGTCCCTGGCGGGTACCGGGCAGTGGTTGCGCAGCCTTGGACAAGTGCCGGGTGCCGCCGCACCTGACATTGGGCAGGACGACATCACCGATCTGCTCGAGGACAGTGCCAGCGGCTTCAGGCAACTGACCACCGTTCGCCACGCCGGCGTACTGGACGCGACGCCGGCCCATTGGGCACTGCCGTCGATGCCCCTCGGCAGCCATCCGGCCGCCTGGGCCTGACTACATCCCCAGCGCGCGGCGGTAGAGGTCCAGCAGGGTCTCCTGCTCCTCGACATCCGCCGGCTCCTGCTTGCGGATGCGGATCACCTGGCGCAGCACCTTCACATCGAAGCCGGCGCTTTTCGCCTCGGCGTAGATGTCCTTGATGTCGTCGCCGAGCGACTTGCGCTCCTCCTCGAGCCGCTCGATGCGCTCGATGATGGAGCGCAGGCGGTCGGCCGCGATGCCGCCGACCTCGGTGGCTTCATTGGTCTCGGCGGGCTTGGCCATCGACAGGCACTCCTTCAAGCGAAGGCGCCGGGTCTAGCCTGTGCGGGCGCGCGGCTCAATGACCTGTGTGCCCGCGAGCGCCCTCAATGGCCCGGATTGCTCTGGGCGAAGGCGGCCTTCTGCTCGGCCGTGGCTTCTTTCTGGTGCAGCGCCTGCCATTCCTTGTAGGGCATGCCGTAGATGATCTCCCGCGCATCGGGGTCCGTCATGGCGATGCCCTGCTCGGTCGCGGCCTCCCGGTACCAACGCGAGAGGCAGTTCCGGCAGAAGCCGGCGAGGTTCATCATGTCGATATTCTGCGCGTCCGGGCGGCTGCGCAGGTGTTCGACCAGGCGCCGGAAGGCGGCCGCTTCCAGCTCGGTTCGCGTCGCGTCGTCCATGGCGGTGTCTCCTTCTTGCGCCCACCACATGGTCCCGGCGGACCGCTTCCGCCATACTCGCCACAGGGAGAGTGTGCATGAGCTGGACCGAACCCCGCGCGCGCGCCGCGCTGGAGCGTATCTTCGCCGCCGCCGTCGCTGCCGCGGATCCGCTGAAAACCCTGGCCGCGCATTTGCCCGAGCGCCCGCCGCGGGGCCGCGTTCTGGTGCTGGGTGCGGGGAAGTCGGCCGCAATCATGGCCCAGGCGGTTGAGGCAGCCTGGCCCGAAGCACCGCTCGCCGGCCTGGTGGTCACGCGCTACGGCCATGCGGTGCCGACGCGCCATATCGAGGTCGCGGAGGCCGCACACCCGGTGCCTGACGCGGCCGGTGCGACGGCGGCGGCGCGGATGCTGGCGCTGGCGGAGGGTGCGCGTGCGGGCGACCTGGTGCTGTTCCTGGTCTCCGGCGGCGGGTCGTCGCTGACGACCCTGCCCGCGCCGGGGCTGAGCCTTGCGGACCTGATCGCGACCAACCGTGCGCTGCTCGATTCCGGTACGACGATCCAGACGATGAACTGCATCCGCCGGCATCTCTCGGCCTTTGCCGGCGGGCGACTGGCCGCCGCCGCAGCGCCGGCGCGCGTGGTCACGCTCGCGATCTCGGACGTGCCCGGCGATGATCCCGCGACCATCGCCTCGGGTCCCACGGTGCCGGACCCCAGCACCTTCGCCGAGGCGCGTGCGCTGGTCGCGCGCTATCGCATGGTGTTGCCCGATGCCGTCACCGCGCATCTGGCCGCCGCGCTGGATGAGACCCCTAAGCACGGCATTCCCGACTACCGCTTCATCGCCACGCCGCAGATGGCCCTTCTTGCCGCCGCCGCGGAAGCGCGCGCGCAGGGCCTGACGCCTCTGATCCTGGGCGATGCGCTGGAGGGCGAGGCCGCCGGGCTGGGCCTCGCACTCGCGGGGATCGCGCGGAGCGTGCGCACCCATGGCCACCCCGTCGCCCCACCTTGCGTGCTGCTCTCGGGCGGGGAGACCACGGTGACCATCGGCCCTGAGGGTGCGGGGCGCGGCGGGCGCAACATGGAATGCCTGCTGGCTTTCGCGCTGGCCTTGCAGGGCACGCCGGGCATTCACGCGCTGATGGCCGACACGGACGGTATCGACGGCACCGAGGATGCGGCCGGCGCCATCGCGACGCCCGAGCACATCACGGGCGATGCGCGGGCCTTCCTCGCACGGCATGACAGTTTTTCGTATTTTACCGCGCGCGGTGACCTGATCCGTACAGGCCCGACGCTGACCAATGTGAACGACCTGCGCGCCATCCTGGTGGTGTGAGCCGGGTCAGAAAATCCGAAATTCTTACTTTCGGCGGTGCGTCAACCTGATGAAATTCAACGTTATTTTGTAAGAAATTCGCATTTTCAGCATTGCGGCAGGCTCTCGCGCACACACCGCCTCGCTTACAGAACAATCCTAGAACAAAAACCCCTGCGAACGCCAGCAAAACCACTCAGGGCAGGATCTCGGCCGGCGCCGGAAACGGGCGCTCCGGCGCGGGGAAGGGCATGAACAGCGGCTGCGCCCCGCCGGCGAGAAGCATCGCCTGGTGCCAGCCGATCCAGGCTTCCGAATACGCGAGCCGCGTTGGCGAAAAATGATTCCCGTCATAGCCGGTGCTTCGGCTCTGCGTGAGGGAATCGGGGCGTATCAGCCCGATTGCGAGCGGCTTACGGATCGCGACTACGGACCCGCGCCCGAAACGCCGCTGCATCCGCCAGACAAATTCGGAGTCTGCGCCGGTGCGCACTGTGTCGAAGAACCCTGTCCGCTCGATAGCTTCGCGCCGCACGAAAGTGGATGAAGGGTTTCGGTGCAGGTAACCGCCATCCCAGAGCATGTTTGGGCGTCCCGTTCTATCCATGCGGTACCATAGGGAGGTGCTGCAGAGTGCGTGTGGGACAGCCAACATTTGCGCAAGGTGGGTGGCCACGTAGTCTGGGTGCATCCAGTCATCGCTGTCATGGAAGGCGTGGTAGTCGGCTGGATGCTCGGCCAATACGCGATTCTTTGACCCGTAAGTGCCAATGTTCCGAGTGTTAGGCACCACGATGAGGCGTGGGTCGGTGCCCGCCAGCCGCCTTAAAATGGAAAGGGTGCCATCCGCGCTTTGGTCATCGACAACCACGAGGCGCAGGTTGGCATAGCTCTGCGTCAGCACAGAACGTACGGCGGTCTCGACCGTGGCAGCAGCGTTGAAAGCGGTCATTGCCACAACGACAAGCGGGCCGGCGGAGTCTGTGCGGTTCCGGACAGCGCTGGCGCCTAGTGATGCAAAGGCGTCTACATGGGGTTCGCTCAGCGACCCGAATTCTGGCGCAGACACCCCTTGCACCGCGAAGGACCGTGCGACACTGCTGTTCCAACCAACCCGGTCGCCGCGTGCGCAGTGGATCTGCGCCAGCGCCAGCCATAACTCTGGATCCAGTGGCTGGGCTTTCAGTGCCGGCAGGCAGCGAAGCAGCGCCGCCTCCCACTCACCCGCGGCGACGAGTTCGTCGAGGATTGCGGTGGTGAGTGTGGCGGGAGGCTCATCGTGCAAAGCCGTAGCCGCCTGCAGCCAGGTGCGGCGCAGTGCCCGATCTTCCGCGCGCACGCTGTTCGCGAGCTGAAAATACACGTCCGGATCGGTCGGGTGAGCGGCCCGGAGCGCATCGAGGATAAGCAACGCCT
This sequence comes from Roseomonas sp., assembly GCA_046593435.1. Classification (GTDB taxonomy): domain Bacteria; phylum Pseudomonadota; class Alphaproteobacteria; order Acetobacterales; family Acetobacteraceae; genus Plastoroseomonas. Next base: position 1,184 of record JBKJNV010000181.1, on the reverse strand, counting down.
CACTCGCGCGGCCGCTGCGAAGACAGACCTGTGCGTGGGCGAGCTTAGCCTGCCGAAAATCATCCGGCGTCAGGAAACGCGAAGCGACGGGAGCCAACAAATTGAAGCAGGCAACCGCCGTTTCGGCACCGCCCAGTTCAACATGGCTCCGGCCAAGACGATACAGCAAGTAAGCCTCGAAACCGTTCTTCGGTCTGCGCCCGTCACGCGCCATGGCGGACGCGGCATGGATGCGCCAAATGGCGGTTACATCGTGCAGGGCCTCAAGGTCATTCAGGACCGCAATGCCCTCGGCGATGGCGTCATCGTCTGGCTGCGCGTCACCTGGGTCCGCGAGGCGCGACAGGCGGCGCAGCGCGCCGGCGGCCGCGGCGCCGGCGGTCAGGTCGAGATAAGCCGTGACCTCCGCGCCCGCCACCAAGGCCGCATAGCTCGCCTCCTTCTCCAGGCGCTCCGCATCGAAGGGCAGGGAGAAGGGCCCATCGGGCAGCAGCGCCTGGATCATCAAGCCCGATGGGTCGCCCGGCGCGTCGCGGTGCCCCAGGCAGAGCATGGCACCACGCCCACCCTGGGTGACCTCGCCGGCCAGGATGGCGCCGGGGGCGGCGCGCAGCTGGTTGCGGACGGAGCTGAAGCCGGTGATGCGCAGCCCGAACTGCCCCAGGTGGAGTTCGGCCGCCGCCGCCGGCAGTTGCAGTGCCAGCACCACGCCGCCCGGCGTGAGGCGCGCGGGCTCGCGCAGCTGAAAAGGCCAGCGCAGGGTGCGTGCCTGTGCGTCGAAGACCGGTGCATGGCTGATGACCTGATGGTCGCCCATGCCGTCGCGCCCCTCGCGGCGCAGCAGCGCCAGCCAGTCGGCACGCAGCGGGGTCTCGCCGGTGATGCGCAGGTTAAGCTCGACCTCGCCCTCGATCACGCTGTAGCGGCCCAGCAAGGCGTCGAAGGCGGTGACCGGCATCAGGATGCGGACGAAGCTGTGCAGGGTGGGCCAGCTGAGGATGGCGGCGCCATCGGCGCTGTCGGGCAGCCGCACGGCGGCAAGGCGCGCCTCCGCATCCGAGCGGAACTCCACCGTCACCCCCGCCGCGAAGGGAATGCGATGCCCGACCGGACGCACAACCGCCGGATCGGGCGAGAAGCGCAGCCCGGACCAGAGCGGCGGCAGCGGTGGGGTCATGATGTTC
>JBKJNV010000455.1:0-8511 GCA_046593435.1 Roseomonas sp. | reverse complement strand
CCCTGCTCGCCGGCGCCGGCGCCCAGGCCGGCGTCTCTCAAGGCGCCGTGATCGCGATGGAGGCGGAAACCGGCGCCGTCCGCGCCATGGTGGGCGGGCGAGACTACCGCACAAGCCCCTTCAACCGCGCGGTGCAGGCGCGGCGGCAGCCCGGCAGCGCCATGAAGGCCTTCGTCTTCCTCGCGGCACTCGAAGCCGGAGCGTCGGCCGAGGACATGGTGAGCGACGCGCCCGTGGTCCTGGGCAACTGGTCGCCCGGCAACGGCGCCTGGCGCGCGCGTGGCGAGATCACGCTGGAGGAAGCCTTCGCGCACAGCGTGAACGGTGCCGCGGTGCGCCTCATGCAGCGCGCCGGCGGGCCGCGCGCGGTGGCCGCGGTCGCCACGCGCCTGGGCCTTGCGGGGCCGCATCCGCGCGATGGCTCCATCGCGCTCGGCACCGGCGAGGCGAGCCTTTTGGAACTCGTCGCCGCCTATGCGGCCTTCGCCAATGGTGGCTCGCGCGTGGTCCCGCACGCGCTGCGCGAGGCACGCTCCGGCGGGCAGCCGGTGCCCATCCCGGCCGCCGCACCGGTCCGCGCCATGGAGGCCGTGCACGCGGCCGCAATGCGTCAGATGCTGCACGCCGTGGTGGCGCGCGGCACCGGGCGCGCGGCCGGGCGCGGCGCGGGCAAGACCGGCACCACGCAGGATTTCCGTGATGCGTGGTACGTCGGGTTCGACCGGGGTCTCGTCCTGGGCATCTGGCTCGGCAATGATGACGGCACGCCGATGCGCCAGGTTGCCGGCGGCGGGCTGCCGGCGCGGCTGTGGCGCGAGATCATGGAGCCAGTGCGATGAACGAGGCCGAGCAACGGCGAGTGATCGCGGCACTGGCACCCTTGGTGCAGCACGATGTGAACAACATGATGACCGTGACGCTGGCGACGCTGGACCTCATGCGCCACGGCCTCGCGCCCGGCGATGCGGCCCTGAAGCGGATCGAGCGGATCGACGCCGCGACGCGCCGGCTGGACGCGCTGATGCGCGGCTTCCTCACCCTCGCCCGCGCCGCGCCGGGCGTGGCGGAGGTGGACGTGGCCCAGCTTCTGCACCGGGTGGAGCCGGCGCTGCGCCTCGCGATGGCCGCCCCGGCGTCGCTCGCCATCGAGGCAGCGCCCGAGGGTGTCATGGCTCCCTGCAACGCGGCCGCCTTCACCGCCGCCCTGGCCGCAGCGCTCCGCGGCACGGGCACCGCGGTGCTGCGGCTTGAGGGCGAGGGCGTTGCCGTCGCCAGCGGCAGCGACACGACAACTGTGCCCTTCGCAGACTAGGCTAAAATACCTAATTCTCCCTTTGGCAAAGGACGGGACTGGAGGCATAGTCTGTTTGGTGCCGCCTAAGACGCCTCGCCATTGGGCGCGCTGGTTCTTGCGCTGGCGTCGCCAAAAAAGATTCGTCCGACTCGGGACGCAACCCTTAAAATTCGCTTGCCGCGATTCGGCCCCCTCCAAGGACTGCGGCGTTACGAGCGCCGCGTCCTGAGAGGGGGTGATGAGAGTGGCAGCTAGTACCAAAATCGGCAGGAATGCCGGCAATGGTCAGTTCACGGCGGTGAAAACGGCTCAGACCAAGCCGGCAACGCACGTCGTGGAGACGATCAAGAAGGGGAAGTAGCCTTTCTCCGGGCATCCTTTTTGAACGAACCGAGGGCGGCAGGCTTTGGCTTGCCGCCTTCACTTTTATCCTGCTTCGCGCCCTTAGGCGTCGTCAACATTTTACGCAGCACCGCGTCGCGGCGGGCGTCGTTATGAGGTTGGTCCATGGCCCGACTCCCGGATGTTATCTGCCCGCTGCCAATCAGCGATGAGCTTACCGCCGGAGTTGGGCGAGTAGTCATCCATTTTGCCTACCTAGAGTCATTCGTAGACAAGCTGACTGGCCAGTTGATAGGCGCAAGCCCGTCGCTGTTCCAATTCGTGGCCCAAGACGTGTCCAACGCCTCAAAGCTCGGGTGGATAAGGCAACTGCTCAAACAAATGTTTGTCGGCCAGGTCGGGCACGCTCACATGATCGAAATGCTTGACCGCATTGACGACGCCAGGAGACAGCGTAATTCGCTTATGCACGGCCTATGGCGGGAAGGCTCAGAGGGCAACGTCGCGCTTGTTCAAACCATCCGCACAGATCGCGCGATACCTATCCAACACGAGGTCATAACCGTCGCGGACCTCGCGGATTTGCTGAAAGACATTCTTACGCTGACATGCGAGTTGGAGGCTTTCTGCTCAACCCTCGCGGAACTCGGAATCCCGGAAAAGATCGCCAACGCTTGAGCCCAGCCTTTCACGCTCGTCCGGGGTGGTCATCCGAATTACATTTGTCAAAGGGATAATTAGGATAAATTACCCAATTCCCTTGACCTCCCAGGCGTGGTTGCGGCATCCTCACGCCGCCATCGGGCGAGGTGCGCCCCGGTCTCAAAAACCAACTGCCGCACGCCACGCCGAAATACCGAAACCAAGATCCTCTTACTTTTTCCCCAGGAAAATCAGACACCTCCTTGGCGGAACCCGCCGGGTAAGGAATTCTTACTTTCTTACCCAGGGAGGCCGGCCATGACCCAACGATTCGAAAACAAGGTCGTCATCATCACCGGCGCGGGCTCCGTAGGGCCGGGCTGGGGCAATGGCCGCGCCGCCGCCGTGGCTTTCGCGCGCGAGGGAGCCACCGTCTTCGGCGTGGACCGCGACCTGGCCGCCATGGAGGAGACGGCGGCATTGGCCGGGGAGCACTTCCATCCGGGGACCTGCGACGTGCTCTCCCACGCCTCGATCACCGCGATGGTGGCCGAGGCCATGGGGCGGTTCGGCCGCATCGATGTGCTGGTCAACAATGTCGGCGGCTCGGCCCCCGGCGGCCCGGTCGAGATGGCGGAGGAGGTCTGGGACACCCAGATCGACGTGAACCTCAAATCCGTCTTCCTCACCTGCAAGCACGTCCTGCCGATCATGGAGGCGCAGGGCGGCGGCGCGATCGTGAACGTCGCCTCCACCTCCGCCATCCGCTGGACCGGCTCTGCCCAGGTCGCCTATGCGGCGTCCAAGGCGGGCGTCATCCAGCTCGGCCGGGTGGTCGCGGTGCAATACGCCGCGCGCGGCATCCGGGTGAACACGGTGGTCCCGGGCCAGATGCACACGCCGATGGTGGAGGCGCGCCTGGCCGGCCAGCGCGCCGGGGGCGATGTCGCCGCGCTCATCGCACAGCGCCTCGCGCGCATCCCCATGGGCTTTGCCGGCGACGGGCGGGACACGGCGGCGGCGGTGCTGTTCCTCGCCTCCGACGATGCGCGCTTCGTCACCGGGACCGAGATCGTGGTCGATGGCGGCATGTCGGTGCGCTGCGGCTGAGGGCCTTGCCCAGGCCACGCCGCGTGCCCAATCCAAGGACTGGCCACGCCCTGCCGCACACTGAGGAAACGCCGTGACACTCCGCATCGCCTTCGACAACAGCTATGCCCGCCTGCCGGAACGCTTCTTCGCCCGGCTCGCACCAACCCCCGTTGCCGCCCCGCGCCTGGTTCGGGTGAATGCGGGCCTCGCCGCCGAACTTGGCCTGGACCCGGCTACGCTCACCGGCGCCGAGGGCCTCGCGATGTTCGCCGGCAATTGGCTGCCCGAGGGCGCGGAGCCGCTCGCCATGGCCTATTCCGGCCATCAGTTCGGCCATTTCTCGCCCCAGCTGGGCGATGGCCGCGCCATCCTGCTGGGTGAGGTCGCGGGGCGGGACATGCAGCTCAAGGGCTCGGGGCCCACCCCCTTCTCGCGCCGCGGCGATGGTCGCGCCGCACTCGGCCCCGTGCTGCGCGAATACATCGTGAGCGAGGCGATGTTCGCCCTCGGCGTGCCCACCACCCGGGCGCTGGCGGCCGTGACGACGGGTGAATGGGTGATGCGGGAGACGGCACTGCCTGGTGCGGTGCTGGCGCGGGTCGCGGCCAGCCATCTGCGCGTCGGCACCTTCCAGTTTTTCGCCGCGCGCGGGGACCTCGACGGGCTGCGCACTCTGACCGACTACGCCATCGCCCGGCATGATCCCGGGGCCTCGCCGCGCGGCTTTTTCGAAGGTGTGGTGCGGCGGCAGGCCCAGCTCATTGCGCAATGGCTGAGCCTGGGCTTTATCCATGGTGTGATGAACACCGACAATTGTTCCATCAGCGGCGAGACGATCGACTACGGCCCCTGCGCCTTCCTCGACGCCTACGACCCGGCGGCGGTGTTTTCCGCCATTGACCAGCAGAGCCGCTATGCCTTCGGCCAGCAGCCGCGCATCGCGCAGTGGAACCTCGCCCGCCTCGCCGAAGCCATGCTGCCGATCTTCGACACGGACGAGGACAAGGCCGTGGCCTATGCCGAACAGGCGCTGGGCCTCTTCGCAACCACATTCCAGGACGCCTACCTGCAGGCCATGGGGCGCAAGCTGGGCCTCGCCACGCCCGCGCCGGAGGATGCCGCGCTGTCGCAGGACCTGCTGCAACTGATGGGCGAAACCGGGGCGGATTTCACGCGCACCTTCCGCCAGCTCGGCGATGACGTGGTGCCACAAGGCTTTGAGGATTGGGCCGCGCGCTGGCGCCTCCGTCGCGCCACCGAACCCAGCTGGCAGGCGCTGATCCGCGCGACCAACCCGGCCGTCATCCCGCGCAACCACCTGGTCGAAGCCGCCATCGCCGCCGCCACCGAGCGCGAGGATTTCTCCGTGTTCGAGGCGCTGCTCGCCGCCGTGACGCAGCCCTTCGCCGATGCCGACCCGGCCTTCACCACGCCGCCGCTGCCCGACCAGCGCGTGATGCAAACCTTCTGTGGAACCTGACCGCATGGCGCATTGGCTGGTGAAGAGCGAACCGGACGCGTTTTCCTGGGACCAGATGGTGGCCAATGGCACCGAGCCCTGGACCGGCGTGCGCAACGCCCAGGCCAGCAACTTCCTCAAGGCGATGCGCATCGGCGACCTTGCCTTCTACTACCACTCCAACATCGGCAAGGAGATCGTGGGCGTGGTGCGCGTCGTGCGCGAAGCCTACCCCGACCCGTCCGATGAGACCGGCCGCTGGGTTTGCGTGGACATGCAGGCTGTCTCGCCGGTGCCCAAGCCCGTGACACTCGCGGCAATCAAGGCGGATGCGACACTGGAGGGCATTGCGCTCACGCGGCAGAGCCGCCTCTCGGTCATGCCCATCAGCGACGAGCATTGGAAGCACCTGGCCAAGCTCGGCGGGTGGAAGCGATGAGCGAGCGGCGCCTCTGCGCCCTGTCCGAAATCCCTGATGGCGGGTCGAAGGGGTTCGCGGCGGCTCCGGGCGCCTTCACCGGATTGTTCGTCATCCGCCGCGGGCCGCGCGTCTTCGCCTATGTGAATTCCTGCCCGCATGTCGGGCTGCCGCTGGACCCGGTGCCTGACCGGTTTCTCGACGCCAAGGGCACCCATATCCTGTGCTCGGCGCATGGCGCCCGCTTCCGGGTGGAAGATGGCGAATGCATCGCCGGGCCCTGCTACGGCGAAGCGCTGGAAGCGGTTGTCGCGCGCATCGATACCGAAGGCGGGGTCTGGGTGCCGGCGAATGCGGGGCTCTGATACCAACGGCCTCGAACGATGACTCCCGGCGCGCTCTTGCACGCCGCGAGCCCGAATGGGCGAACGCCGCAGGTGCGGCGAGCCAAGCGGCCGGAAGCCGCGCGTCACGCCGAAGGCGTGCCTTCGGCGTGACGCGCTTGAAGGCGTGCCTTCGGCGTGACGCGCTTGAAGGCGTGCCTTCGGCGTGACGCGCTTGAAGGCGTGCCTTCGGCACGACGCGCTTGAAGGCGTGCCTTCGGCGTGACGCGCTTGAAGGCGTGCCTTCGGCACGACGCGCTTGAGGTCGCCCTAAAAATCCAGCGGTCATCCTTCATGGCCGCTGGTATCAGCGCCGGGGCGGCAACGTCGGATCCTCGCCGGGGTTGATCTCGGGCTGGCGGCGGGCCGGCCACGCGATCGGCGCAATCCGTGCCAGCGGCACGCGCGCCACGGTCAGCCGGCTGCCTTCGAGCGTCAGCGGCACCTCGACCTGCGGCGGGCCACCATTCTCGGGCGCGCGTTGCAGCAACATCAGCGCCGTGGCGGCCGCCGCGGCCGAGGCCGGCGGCAGGGTGCCCGCCTGGGCCAGCGCGCGGATCACCTGATCGGCGCCGGACATGCGCAGCGTCGCGGTCCCCATCGGCTGCAACCGGTCATCGAGTGTCAGGGTCGCGTTCACGCCGCCGCGCACCGGCCCCCATTGCAGCGCGAGCAGGCGGAACTCCAGCGTGCCGCCACCATCGCGCCATTGCTCGGCGCGGATGACGGGGTCGCGGCCGCCGGGCAATGGGCCGGTGACCACGGCCTCGGCCACAAGGCTGTCGACCTGGCGGCCGAAGGCGGCGAGCGCCGGCAGCGCGGCAATCCCTTCCGGCAGGCCCAGCCCCTGCAGCGCGATGTTCAGCGTCAGTGCCGGCTCGCTTTCCGTGGCGCTCGTGCGCGTGACAAAGGCAATGGTGCCCTCGCGCAGTTCGAGCAGGCCGGCGGGCGTGTTCATGCGCAGGCGCTCGGTCACCCATTCGCCCTCGCGCAGGCTGGTGCCGGCGCCGGTGGGGAAGATTGCCTCCAGCCGGTCGGCGGCGAAGGGCAGCTCAGCCTCGCCCAGGCGCAAGCGGTGGCGGCCGCGCAGATCCACGACCAGCCGATCTGGCCGCAGTGCGACAACACGGAGCGTCACGGCTTCGGCCTGCCAGTTGAGGCCGTTGGGCAGGTTGGGCGCATTCGCGGTCAGGCGCAGCGCGGGCACGGTGAGGGTGGCGGCCAACGGCCAGCCGCCGCGAGAGGTCGGGCCGTGTTCGATCATCCAGCCCTGGGCGCGCCGCTGCGCCGCCCAGCTTGCGAAGCCGCGCTCGACTTCCGCGCCGGTCCAGCGCCACAGGGCGGAATGGCCGGCGGCAAGCAGCGCGAGCAGGAGAAGGGCGGCGATGGCGGCGCGCATCGGCTTGGCGGTCAGCATGGCCTTCGGTATAGGCGCGAAGGAATGTCTGCGCGACCGCCAATGCTCCCGACCGAACCGGATGCTGACCTGCATGTGTTCGGCTACGGATCTCTGATCTGGCGGCCCGGCTTCGTCCATGCGGGGGCCGAGCTGGGCGTGCTGCGCGGCTACCACCGCAGCTTCTGCCTGAGGAGCACACGCTACCGCGGCACGGTCGCACAGCCCGGCCTGGTGCTGGGTCTGGATCGCGGCGGCGCCTGCCGGGGCATGGTGTTCCGTGTCGATGCGACGCAAGCAGCCGCAGTGCTGACCTATCTCGATGACCGCGAACTGCCCGATGGCGCGGAGATCGTCTACCGCCGCCGACTGGTCAATGTTCGGCTGGAAGCCAGCGGCTGTTTCGTGCGCGCGGTGACCTATGTCGCGAACCGGGCGTGCCGGAATTATTGCGGGCGCCTGGCATCGGGCGAAGCGGCTGCGATCATCGCCGCCGGGCACGGCGCGATGGGCAGCAACCGCGACTACCTGCTCAACACGGTCGAGCATCTGCGGGCGCTGGGTGTGCGCGACCGGGGGCTGGAGCGCATCGTGGCCCTGATGGCGCATGCGCGCCCAATGTCGCCGGCCGTCATCTGATCGCGCGATGATTCTGTGCGGCGCAGCCCCTGCGGCTCAACCTTCGGATGATGGCGCCTCAGCGGGGCGAGCCCCGGCATTGCCGCGTGCGGCGGGCAGCCCGCCATAGCTGGCCCAGGACCCGGCAACGAGCCAGCCGGCATCGACGGGCAGGTCGATGCCGGTGATGCCCGAGGCGGCATCCGAGACCAGGAAACACACCGCCTCCGCCACCTCCTCCATCCGCACGGCACGGCCCATCGCGCTCGTGGCGGCGAGCAAGGCGGGGTCGCGCTGGCCGGCGGCGATCTGCGCAATCAGGGCGCGGGTGAGGGTGAAGCCGGGCGAGACGGAGTTTACCCGCACGCCGGAGGCCCCCCATTCGGCCGCCAGGTCCCGCGCGATGGCGATGACCGCCGCCTTCGCCGGCGCATAGGCGTGCAGCGGCATGGACCGTGACCCGGCGATGGACGCGATGGCGATGATGCTGCCGCGCCCCCGCCGCGCCATCCGAGCGCCGAACGCCGCCGCCGAATAATAGGTGCCGAGCTGGTCGACGCGGGTGACATCCTCGATCTCCGCCTCACCGAGTTCCTCCGGCGGAAGCGGGCGCTGCAGGATGCCTGCCGAGGTGACAAGAATCTCGACCGGGCCGATCGTCGCCTCGATTTCGGCAGCGGCATCCTCATTGGCGACGCGGCGGCCCACGTCCAGGCTGATGGCCGTCGCACCCAGCGATGCCGCAAGCGCTTTCGCGCGGTCCAGGTCACGGTCGGCGATGATGATTCGCGCGCCGCGCTCCGCGAGCATGGTCGCGCAAGCGGCGCCAATGCCGCTGGCGCCGCCGGTGATGACCGCGATGCGTCC
>JBKJNV010000548.1:0-2937 GCA_046593435.1 Roseomonas sp. | reverse complement strand
ACCGCCGTGCAGCCCGGCGCCGGCGTGACGCTGGAGCGCAACACGCAATGGTCCGGCCCCACCCCCGCCTTCCGCCGCATCCAGATCCGCACCATCGAGAGCACCGCGGCGATGGAGGCGCAGCTTCTCGCCGGCCAGATCGACATGATCGCGGGCGAGCTGGGCCTGCCGCTGGATCAGGTGGCAGCCCTTGAACGCCGCGTTGGCACACGCTTTCGCTATGACTACCGACCGGGCCTTGTCTATGAACATCTCGACCTCAATTACGACAACCCCGCCCTTGCGGACCGGCGCGTGCGCCAGGCGCTGCTAATGGCGCTCGATCGCGCGCAGATCGTCGCGCGGCTGTTCGAGGGCCGCCAGCCTGTCGCGCATTCCTCGGTCAATCCGCTCGACCCGATGAGCGATCCCGATGTGCGCCGCTGGCCGCATGACCCTGCCCGCGCCGGCGCGCTGCTCGATGAGGCGGGCTGGCGCCGGGGGCCGGATGGCATCCGCCGCAACGCTGGCGGTGAGCGCCTGTCCATCGACCTGATGACCACCGCCGGCAATCGCTCGCGCGAGCAGGTGCAGCAGGTGATGCAGGCGCAGTGGCGCGCGGCCGGGATCGAGGCGCGCATCCGCAATGAGCCGCCGCGCGTGCTGTTTGCCGAAACGCTCTCCCGCCGCCGCTTCCAGGGCGCGGTGCTGTTCGCCTGGATCAGCGCGCCCGAGGGCGTGCCCCGCACCACGCTGCATTCCGATGAGATCCCCCGCGCCGAGCGCAACTGGTCGGGGCAGAATTACGGCGGCTATCGCAACCCGGAACTCGACGCGCTGCTTGAAGCCTTGCCCGAGGAGCTGGACCGCGACGAGCGCCGGCAGATGTTCACTCGCCTGCAGGCCATCTATGCCGAGGAACTTCCCGCCCTGCCGCTGTGGTTCCGCTCGGACGCGCATGTCTGGCCCAACTGGCTCGATGGCGTGCGCCCGACAGGTCACCTCAACGCCTCCTCCCTGTGGGTGGAGGGGTGGCGCGTCCGGTGATTGCGGGCCGCATCATCCAGATTGTCGTCGTGCTCGGCGTGCTGTCGTTTGCGAGCTACGCGCTGATCGGGCTGATGCCGGGCGACCCCATCGATGTCGCCATCGCAGGCGACCCGCGCCTGGGGCCGGAGGATGCCGCGCGGCTGCGCGCGCTCCACGGGCTCGACCAGCCGCTGGTCGCGCGCTACGGCGCTTGGGCCATGGGCGTGCTGCGGGGCGAGTTCGGCTATTCGCGGCTCTTCGCGGTACCCGCCGCGCAGGTGCTGTGGCCGGCGCTGTTCTCCACACTCGCCCTTCTGGGGTGCGCGCTGGCACTTGCGGCCGCGGGTGGGGTGGCGCTCGGCGTGCTGGCCGCCGCGCGGCCGCGGCACGGCGCCTGGGTGGATGCGGTGGCCGTGCTGGGCCAGGCGATGCCATCCTTCTGGTTGGGCATCCTGCTGATCATCCTGTTCGCCGTCACACTGGCCTGGCTGCCGGCCGGCGGTGCGGCGGATGAGGGCTGGGGGCTGCGCTTCCTGGTGCTGCCGGTGGCCACGCTCGCGGTTGCCAACATCGCCGCCTATGCGCGCCACACGGCCGCTGCGATGCGCGCCACACTCGCCGAACCCTGGGTGCGCACGGCGCGGGCCAAGGGCGCGTCCGGCCCCCGTGTGCTGTGGCGGCACGTCTTTCCCAATGCGGCGGTGCCGGTGCTGACCATCGCGGCACTCGATGCCGGGGCGCTCGTCTCGGGCGCGGTGGTAACGGAGACGGTCTTCGCGCGGCCCGGCATGGGCAAGCTGATCTATGACGCGATCATGGGGAATGACTACAACCTCGCCCTGCTCGCGCTGCTGCTGGTGGCGCTGGTGACCATGCTCGCCACGCTGGCCGCCGACCTCGCGCAGCGCGCGATCGACCCGCGCATCTCGGCGTGACGCGCCTTCGCCTGGGGCTTGGGCTGCTGGGGCTGCTGGTGGTGGCCGCCTTCGCCGCGCCGCTGCTGGGGCAGGATTCCGCGGCACCCGACCTGTTCAACCGCTACGCGGCACCTTCGGCGGCGCATTGGCTCGGCACCGATGATCTCGGGCGCGACCTGCTGGTGCGGCTGCTGGAAGGGGCGCGCGTCTCGCTCACCGTGGGTGTGGCGACCGCCCTTGCGGCGGGGCTGATCGGCACCGCGGCGGGGGTGCTCGCGGCGTGGCGCGGCGGGGTGGTGGATGCGCTGGTGATGCGCCTGGCCGATGGGCTGCTCGCGCTGCCGGCGCTGCCGCTGCTGGTGGTGCTCGCCGCAGTTGACCCCGCGGTGGTTGGACTGCCGCGCGGGGAAGCGTCCTCGGACATGATCCGCATTGTCGGCATCCTCACGCTGTTCGGCTGGGTGGGTGTGGCGCGGCTCTCCCGCGCGGCCGCACTTTCCGTCCTTGCTCGCGACCATGTTCGCGCCGCCCGCGCACTGGGCGTGACGGAGGGGCGGCTGCTGCTCCGCCACGTGCTGCCTGCGCTGACTGTGCCGGTGAGTGTCGCGACCGCGCTCGCTGTCGCGGGCGCCATCCTCGCCGAGAGCACGCTGAGCTTCCTGGGCCTGGGCATCGCGCCGCCCAACCCATCGTGGGGGAACATGCTTGCCAATGCGCAGGAGCTGGTCTTCTCCGCCCCCATGGCGGCGGTGTGGCCGGGGCTCGCTATCCTGATGGCGGTCGCGGGCTGCACCCTGGTGGCCGATGGCGTGCGCGCGCGGTAGTGCATGCTCCCTCCGCTTCGACGGGCGCCGTAGACTACCAAAGTTACACCCGAAAGCGCCGCGCACGCTGTTCAGGGGCGCCGGCCGGAATGGCCGGCGCCCAGCTTTGGCTCAGCTGCCGATGGTACCGCCATCGCGCTTCACGACCGCGATCACCGCCGGGCGCGGCGGTACCCCGTCGGCGAAAT
>JBKJNV010000530.1:0-5127 GCA_046593435.1 Roseomonas sp. | reverse complement strand
GCGACCTCGATGCCGGCCTCGCGCAGGCGCGCTGCTGTGCCGCGCGTGGCCATGAGCGAGAAGCCCATCTCGGTCAAGGATTCCGACAAGGGCGCGGCCGTCTCCCTGGCCCGCCGCCTGACCGAGATGGGCTTCTCGCTCATGGCCACGCGCGGCACCGCTGCGCGCCTGCGCGAGGCGGGCATCGAGGTCGCGGTCGTGAACAAGGTGCTCGAAGGCCGGCCGCATTGCGTGGATGCCATCAAGTCCGGCGACATCCAGCTGGTGATCAACACCTCCGGCGGCGGGCAGTCCGTTTCGGACAGCTTCGACATCCGCCGCTCCGCCCTGACCCATGGCGTGCCGCACTACACCACCGCCGCGGGGGCCCGGGCCGCGGTCCACGCGATTGCCGCGCTGAAGGCCGGAACCCTTGATGTTGCGCCCTTGCAGTCCTACTTTACGCAGTCATTCTGATGCGTGGGTGGCCTCAAGGCCCCCACGTCATTCGGCTGTGACCCACCACCGAGGGATACGCGCAACGTGCAGAAGTTCCCCATGACCGCTGAAGGTCTGGTTCGTCTGGAAGAGGAACTCCGTTCGCTGAAGGGCGATGATCGACACGCCGTGATCCGCGCAATCGCCGAGGCCCGCGCGCATGGCGACCTTTCCGAGAACGCGGAATACCATGCAGCGCGCGAAAAGCAGTCCTTCATTGAAGGCCGCATCGCGGAGCTGGAAGCCGTGATCCCGTCCGTCGAAGTGATCGACACGACGAAGATCGCCGGCAGCCAGGTCCGTTTCGGCGCCCACGTCACCATCGTGGACGAGGAATCCGAGGCCACCAAGAGCTACCGCATCGTCGGGCAATACGAAGCCGACATGAAGAATGGCTCGATCTCGATCGAATCGCCGCTGGCGAAGGCGCTGATGGGCAAGAAGACCGGCGATACGGTCGAGGTGCCCGCGCCCGGCGGCGCCCGCTCGGTGGAAATCACCGGCGTCCGCTACGCCTGAGAGGTCCGGCTTGAAACTTCGTCCGGCAGGCTGGCCTGGTATGGCGGCATCGCGGGGGGCGAAGTTTCAGGCGCAACTCCGGCCTTGTCGAACCAGGTGAGCCGTATTTCGTTTTGACTTTTGCGCCATGACCGCACAACCAGCGGCATGACCCTGACGCTCGACGATATCCGCGCCGCCGCCGCCCGCATCGCCGGGCGCATCATCCGCACACCGACTATTGAAAGCGACGCTGTCTCTCGCGTGGCCGGCACGCGGGTGCTGCTGAAGCTGGACAACCTCCAGGCGACCGGCGCCTTCAAGGAGCGTGGCGCCGCCAACCGCCTGTCGCTGCTGAGCGCTGCCGAGCGCGCTTCGGGCGTCATCGCCATGTCCGCCGGCAACCATGCCCAGGCCGTCGCCCGCCACGCCTCGCTGCTCGGCATCGCGGCCACCATCGTGATGCCGCGCTTCACGCCCGCCACCAAGGTGGTGCGCACCGAAGGCTGGGGCGCGCGAGTGGAGATGGTCGGCGAGACACTCGCGGAATCCGCCGCCCATGCGCATGCGCTCGCGGAGCGCGACGGGCTGGTCTTCATCCATCCCTATGATGATCTGGGCGTCATCGCCGGCCAGGCCACCCTCGCACTCGAGATGCTGGAGGATGCCCCCGAGATCGACACGCTGGTGTTCCCCGTGGGCGGCGGTGGCCTGCTGGCCGGCTGCGCGACAGCCGCGCGCGCGCTCAAGCCAGGCATCACGCTGCTGGGCGTGGAGGGCGAATTCTATCCGGCCATGGCGCAGCGCCTGGCGGGGCTTCCCATCCATGTCGGCGGCCCGACCATCGCCGAGGGCATCGCCGTGCGCGACGTGGGCGAGATCCCTTTCGCCATGCTCCAGGCCATGGGGATCGAGGTGCTGGTGGTGCCCGAGCGCGCGGTCGAGCAGGCCATCGCGCTGCTCGCCGAGGGTGCCAAGGTGGTGGCCGAAGGGGCAGGGGCCGCGGCGCTGGCCGCCGTGCTGGCCTTCCCCGAGCGCTTCGCGGGCCGCTGCGTCGGCATCCCCGTCTGCGGCGGCAACATCGATGCGCGGATCCTGTCCAACGTGCTGCTGCGCAACCTGCTGCGCGACGGCCGCCTGCTGCGCCTGCACCTCGATATCCCCGACCGCCCCGGCGTGCTGGCCGATATCGCGACGCGCGTGGCCCAGGCGGGCGGCAATGTCATCGAGGTCAGCCACCAGCGCCTGTTCGCCGCCCCCTCGGTGCAAAGCGCGGAGCTGGAATTGATGGTCGAGGTGCGCGACGCGCCGCAGGCCAACGCCATCACCGCGCTGCTGGAGGCGGGGGACTACGTGGTGCGCCGCGGCTGATCTTCCCCCCGTCGCGCGGTCGTGATTGTGTGGCGTTCGGAACAGACGGAGAGTGGCCATGTCGGGCGATGCGAACCAAGGCTGGTACTTTGCCAGCGGCAATGATCGGCAGGGGCCCTTTCCGCGCGACCAGATGATCGCGATGGCTCGCCAGGGGCGGCTAACCCCCGACACGCAGGTCTGGACCGAGGGCATGGGCGAGTGGATCGCCATGGGTCAGTCCGTGCTGGCGCCGCTGATCCGCGGCGCCGCTCCGCCACCCCCGCCGCGACCAGCCACGCCGCCGAACCCCCCGTGGGTCGCGCCTGTGCAGGCCGCCTACGCCCAAGGGCCCTATGTACCGGCCGCGGCACCCGTGATGGGGTTCGGCCAGGCGATCGGCACCTGCTTGCGGAAGTACGTCACCTTCTCCGGCCGCGCGAAACGACCCGAGTACTGGTATTTCGTGTTGTTCATGCTGCTTGTCGGCATGTCCCTGGTGGTTGTGGACATTGCCCTCTTCGGGACGGTCGAGACGGTCGACGGCATCTCCGGCGACGCCGAGTTCGCGCCGTTCAGCGGCCTGTTCAGCCTGGCGATGCTACTGCCCAGTCTCGCGGCCTTCATCCGCCGGCTGCACGACACCGACCGATCCGGCTGGTGGATCCTCATCGGCCTGATCCCGCTGGTGGGCATCATCTTCCTCGTGGTTTTCCTGTGCAGCCGCGGCACCCCGGGCCCGAACCGCTACGGCTGATACCACGGGTCATGAAGCATGACCGTTGGAGTCACGCGGCGACCTCAAGCGCCGGTCGCGGCGTCCCGCCGCTGGGCTCGCCGGAGGACCGGCGTTCAACCGTTCGGGCTCGCGGCGCGACAGCGCGCCGGAAGTCGTATTTAGATGCCGTTGGTATCAGCCCTCCACCGGCACGCCGGGCGAATCCTTCGCGGTGCGGATGGTCTGCAAGGTCATCACCTTCTGCACCTGCGACGCCCCGGTCAGCCGCGCCGTCAGCACATTCTCATGCGCCGTGTCGCGCGCCACCACGCGCAGAAGGAAGTCCCCCCCGCCGCGGATCATGTGGCACTCCCGCACTTCGGGCCACGTGGTGACCTCGGCCTCGAAGGCGTCGAGAACGGCCTGCTTCTGCGTCTCAAGCCCCACCAGCACGAAGAAGGTGATCTCCCACCCCAGCGACACCGGGTCGATATCGGCATGGTAGCCGCGCAGCACGCCCGCCTCCTCCAGCCGCCGCACGCGGCGCAGACAGGGGGGGGCGGAAAGTGCGACCCGGCGGGCGAGTTCCACATTCGTCATGCGTCCGTCGCGCTGCAACTCCGCCAGGATCTGGCGATCCACCTGATCAAGGGTGGGGCTTTGATCGATAGAATTCATTGCGCCCGTGCTTTGCCTCTCGCGGTGCAGCGTGTCGTCCTCCCGCTTTGGAACGTAATATCCTTGCTCAGGCTGTCCGGATCAAGACGGCCTGTTGCGCCCCGACGCCGCTGGCCCAAGAACAGCAGAGCCGCGGGTGCTTGCACGGCAGCGCCACAAGCCGTTGCGCAGCGGCGCCACAGGTCCGATATCAACGCTGTCATCATAGATCGAGCGAGTCCCCCCCCTTCGTGTCAGACCCCATTCGCACGCGCCTTTTGATCCTCGGTGCCGGCCCGGCCGGCTATACGGCCGCAATCTACGCCGCGCGCGCCGGGCTGGAGCCACGCCTGGTCGCCGGCCTCGTCCCCGGCGGCCAACTGACCATCACCACCGATGTCGAGAATTATCCGGGCTTTGCCGACCCCATCCAGGGCCCGTGGCTGATGGAGCAGATGGCCGCGCAGGCGGTCCATTGCGGCACGCAGGTCATCGATGACGTTATCACTTCGGTCGATCTCGCCGGCCCACCCTTCCGCGCCACCGGCGACTCGGGGCAGGTCTATGAGGGCGAGGCACTCATCATCGCGACCGGCGCGCAGGCCCGCTGGCTGGGCGTGCCCGGCGAGAAGCAGCTCTCCGGCTTCGGCGTCTCGGCCTGTGCCACGTGTGATGGCTTCTTCTATCGCGGCAAGCGCGTCGCGGTCATCGGCGGCGGCAATTCCGCCGTGGAGGAGGCGCTCTATCTCTCGAACCTCGCCGCGCACGTTACCGTGATCCACCGCCGCGACAGCTTCCGCGCCGAGCGCGTGATGCAGCAGCGGCTGATGGCCAAGGCCAACGTCACCATCCTGTGGGACACGGTGGTGGATGCGATGCTGCCCGCCGAGGGCGGCCGCATTCCCGTGCTCGGCGCGCTGCAACTGCGCCATGCGCGCACCGCCGAGATCACCCATTTCCCCATCGATGGCGCCTTCGTCGCCATCGGGCATGACCCCGCGACGGCGCTTTTCCGCGGCCAGCTCGCCATGGACGCGGAGGGCTACCTCGCCACCACGCCCGGTTCCACCCGCACCTCCATCCCTGGCGTCTTCGCCGCCGGCGATGTGGCCGACAAAATCTACCGCCAGGCCGTGACCGCAGCCGGGACCGGCTGCATGGCGGCCCTCGATGCCGAGAAATACTTGGCGCATCTGCCGGCCCCCGTGCAGGCTGTGGCCGCCGCATGACAAGGGATTAACCTCGATGCCTCTGGATTGGGACAAGCTGCGCGTATTCCACGCGGTCGCAGAGGCCGGCAGCTTCACCCATGCCGGCGAATCGCTGAACCTCAGCCAATCCGCCGTCAGCCGCCAGATCCAGTCGCTGGAGGAATCGCTCAACGTCCCGCTGTTCCACCGCCACGCCCGCGGCCTGATCCTGACCGA
>JBKJNV010000415.1:0-3512 GCA_046593435.1 Roseomonas sp. | reverse complement strand
GCAGTTCAAGCAGGGGCGCACCATTGCCGGGCGCGGCATCTTCCTGATCCCGCTGAGCGACGTTGACCCCGACACCGGCGAGATGACGCCGGTCTCGACCTTCGCCCACGCCGCCATGCTGGTCGAGGTGGAGGTCGATGACGAGACGGGCGAGGTCACCGTCATCGACATGAAGTCGGCCTATGAGGTCGGGCGCGCGCTCAACCCGCG
This sequence comes from Roseomonas sp., assembly GCA_046593435.1. GTDB lineage: Bacteria > Pseudomonadota > Alphaproteobacteria > Acetobacterales > Acetobacteraceae > Plastoroseomonas. The sequence goes on along the minus strand of JBKJNV010000415.1, from coordinate 3,302 downwards.
CCTGGTGGAACAGCAATTGCGCGGCGGTGCCTGGATGGGCATGAGCCACGCCGCCTGGGAGACCACCGAGCCCTATTATCCGCAGCGCGACCATGGGCCGGTGGATTTCAATACCTACGTCATGCCCGGTCCGGGCGACCTCGCGCCGCATCACATCAGCATCCTCGAACGCCCGGCCGAGGATGGCCCCTATGGCGGCAAGGGTCCGGGCGAGATGTGCGCCAACCCGGTGCTGCCCGCGGTAGTGAACGCGATCTACGACGCCGTCGGCGTGCGGATCGACGAACTGCCGGCCACGCCCGAGAAGATCCTGCGCGGCCTGCAGGCCCAAGGCGGCGCGAAGCCGAAGAAGCGGCTCTGAGGCATGACGGTCAGGCGCTCCATCGCGGGCATCGACAGCCCCGAGGCGTTGGCTGAGGCGCTCCGCGCTGCGCAATACATCGCCGATGAGGGGCTCTCCACCGCCGCCTATCTCGCACTCGCGCTCGGCAAGCCGCTGCTGCTGGAAGGGGCGCCCGGCGTGGGCAAGACCGAGGCGGCGAAGGCGCTTGCCGCCGTGCTGGGGCGGGAACTCGTGCGCCTGCAGGCCTATGAGGGGCTGGACGCCTCGTCGGCCATGTATGAATGGAATTTCCCGCGCCAGATGCTCGCCATCCGCCAGGCGGGCGATGCCTACGTCAACCTCTACGGCGACGACTTCCTGATCGCGCGGCCGATGCTGCTCGCGTTGCAGCGCCCGAGCGACAGGCTGCTGCTGATCGACGAGATTGACCGCTCCGACCACGAATTCGAAGCCTTCCTGCTGGAATTCCTGTCCGATTTCAGCCTGTCGATCCCGGAGCGCGGCACCATCCGCGCGTCCGAGCCGCCGGTCGTGGTGCTCACCTCCAACCGCACGCGAGAACTGCACGAGGCGCTGCGGAGACGCTGCGTCTACCACTGGATCGGCTACCCGGACCCGCAGCTTGAGGCGCAGATCGTGATGATGCGCGCCTCGGCCGTCGCGCGCGACACCGCGCACCGGGTCGTTGCCGCGGTCGGCCGGCTGCGCGCCGAACCTCTCGCCAAGCCGCCTGGCGTCGCCGAGACGGTCGAATGGGCGGAAGCCGCCACGCTGCTCAACGCGCAGGGCGCGCCGTGGCCTGTGGCGTTCGCGCGCGCCATCGGCGTGGTGCTGAAGGACCAGGACGACCTGGCCTTCGTGGCCCCCCGGCTGGACCGCATCCTGCAAGGCGCGTCATGACGCCGCGCGCGCTCGATCCGTTCCTGGCTTTCCCGCGCGCATTGCGGGCCGCGGGCTTTTTGGGCGCGCCGGCACAGACCGAGGGCTTCCTCGCGGCCGTCGGGCTGCTGGGCCCGCGCTCCATCCAGGATGTACGCCGCGCCGCGCACGCGATCTTCGGCCCCGGTCCCGAGCGACACGAGGAATTCGATGACCTGTTCGACATGGTCTTCCTCGGCCGCGCTGTCCTCGCGCCGGGCGAGGCGACCAGCGAGGAAGCGCCGCAGGCCTTCGACGCCGGCGAGATGGAGGAACTCCTGCCGCCCGAGGAGGAGGACCCCTCCGGCCGCGAGGCAACCCGGCTCGAGCGCCTGTCCACCCGCGCCTTCGCACCCGCCGATGCGGCTACGGTGCTTGCCGCCTTCGCCCGCGCGCTGCCGGGCACCCTGCCGCGCCGGCGGTCACGCCGCTTCGAGGCGGCCGGCGGCGGCATCGCCGACCCACGCCGCGCCTTCCGCGACATGGCCCGGCGCGATGGCGAGATCCTGGTCCTGCCGACCCGCCGGCGCCGGTCGCGCCAGCGCCGCGTGCTGGCGCTGATCGACGTCTCGGGCAGCATGAAGGGCGGCACGGAGGCAGCACTCGGCATCGCGCATGCCATGGTCAGGACGGCTGAGCGTGCCGAGGCCTTCACCCTGGGCACACGGCTGACACGCGTGACCCGCGCGCTGCGCCGCCGCGACCGCGAGCAGGCGCTGGCCCTTGCTTCCGGCCTGGTGGCCGACTGGGATGGCGGCACGCGCCTGGGCGAGGCGTTGTCGGTGTTCCTCGCGGTGCCGCGCTTTGCATCCTTCGCGCGCGGCGCGCTGGTCATCGTGGTGTCGGATGGTCTCGAACGCGGCGGGCCGGAGGCGCTGATTGCGGCCATGACGCGCTTGCGCGCGCTCGCCTGGCGGATCGTGTGGCTCAGCCCGCTTGCATCCGATGCTTCCTATCGCCCCGAGACCGGTGCGATGCGCGCCATCCTGCCGTTGATCGACCATCTTGACGCCGGTGGCGACCTCGCGGCCATGGCCGGGGCGCTGGTGGGCGATGCGGCGCTGCGCCGCGCCGGTGCCTTCCGATGAGGGTGATCGACAGCCACTTCCATGTCTGGCGGCAGGCTGACCTGCCCTGGCTGAGCGGGCCGATGCAGCCGCGCATCTTCGGACCCTATGAGGCAATCCGCCGCGACTATCCGATGCGCGAATACCTGGCCGATCTTGCCGGCTGCGGCGTGGAGAAGTCGGTCTATGTCCAGGCCAACTGGCCGGTGGATCGCGCTGTCGAGGAAGCGGCCTGGATCGAGACGCTCGGGCTTGAGACCGGCTGGCCGCACGGCCTGGTCGCCTATGCCGACATGACTGTCGCCGATGCGCGCCCCGCGCTCGACCGGCTCACGCGCTTCCCGCGCCTGCGCGGCATCCGCCAACAGCTGCATTGGCATGAGAACGCCCTGTATCGCTTCGCCTCGCAGCCGGATCTCTGCGCCGATCCCGCCCTCCGCCGCAATGTCGCGCGGCTTGCCGATTACTCCCTCGTCTTCGAACTGCAGGTATTCGCCGGGCAGATGGCGGGCGCCGCGGAGCTTGCCGCATCCTGCCCACGCGTAACCTTCGTACTCCAGCATGCCGGGATGGCGGAGGATCTCACGCCGGCCGGCCGCGCGGCCTGGCGGGCGGGGATGGCGCTGCTGGCGGCGCAGTCCAACGTGGTCGCCAAGCTGTCCGGCTTCGGCACCTTCATCCATCGCAACGACGCCGACCACATCGGCTGGCTGATCGGCGAGACGGTTGCGCTGTTCGGCGCGGATCGCTGCCTGTGGGGCTCCAACTTTCCGATCGAGAAGCTTTGGACCAGCTACGCCGCGCTGCTCGACGCGCACCGGCGCGGCGCGGGCGGGCTGAGCGACGCCGAACGCGACGCGATCTTCTTCAACACGGCACGCCGGATCTACCGGCTGTGAGGGAGTGACGACCATGGGACTTGAGATCAAGCTGCTCGACTACGGCGACATCGAGCTGGAATCGAGCTTTCTCGT
>JBKJNV010000233.1:0-4034 GCA_046593435.1 Roseomonas sp. | reverse complement strand
AGGACCCGGGCTACATGGTGCTGCACACGGCGGCGACCTTCATCGGCAAGCGGCGGGATATTCGCTGGCGCGCCTCGCAGGGCTGGCCGCTGGATTTCCGCAGCACCAACCTCGCCTTCGGCGCATGAGCGCGCTGGTCACGCTGCGCGACCTCGCCGTCAGCTTCGACGGCACGCCGGCGCTGCGCGGCATCGACCTCTCCATTGGGCGCGGTGAGGCGCTGGGGATGGTGGGCGAGAGCGGGTGCGGGAAGTCGGTGACGTGGCTCGCCGCACTCGGTCTGCTGCCGGGCAAGGCGCGCGTCACCGGCAGCGTGACGCTTGATGGCGCGGAGATTCTGGGCGCGAAGCCGGGGGTGCTGGACAAGCTGCGCGGCGGGCGCGTCGCGATGATTTTCCAGGACCCGGCGAGCAGCCTCAACCCGGTGCACCGGCTGGGGCGGCAGGTGTGCGAGGCGTTGCGGTTGCATCGCGGCATGACCGGAAGTGCTGCGCGTGCGGAGGCGAAGCGCCTGTTCGACCTGGTCGGCATCCCTGATGCGGCGAGGCGGCTGGATGCCTTCCCGCACGAGCTTTCGGGTGGGCAGAACCAGCGCGTGATGATCGCGATGGCCTTGGCCGGTGAGCCGGAACTTCTGATCGCCGACGAGCCGACTACGGCGCTCGATGTGACCATCCAGGCGCAGATCCTGGATCTGCTGGCGCGGCTGCGGCGCGAGATGAACATGGCCCTGGTGCTCATCAGCCATGACCTCGGCGTGGTGGCCGATGCCTGCGACCGGGTGGCCGTGATGTATGCCGGCCGCATCGTGGAGGAAGCGCCGATCGCGCGCATCTTTGCCGAACCCGCGCACCCCTATACGCATGGGCTGATCGGGGCGCTGCCGCCCATCGATGGGCCACGCCGACCGCTCGCGGCTATTCCAGGGCAAGTGCCGGACCCGCGCGCGATGCCGCGGGGCTGCGCCTTCGCGCCGCGTTGCCCGCAGCGCATCGATGCCTGCGCGGCCGCCACCCCCGCAAGCCGAGAGATGGCAGCGCAGCACCGCGCGGCGTGCATCCGGGCGGATGCAGCGGCGATGGTGCCGGCGTGAGGAGCTCCGCGGTGACAGCGCCCTTGCTCGACGCCAAGGATCTGATGCGCCGGTATTGGATGCGTCGCGGTGCCTTCGGCAAGGCGGTGGAGGTGCGCGCGGTGGATGGCGTGTCGCTGCACCTGGAGCGCGGGAAGACGCTGGGTCTGGTGGGCGAATCCGGCTGCGGCAAATCCACCACGGGGCGACTGGTGCTGGGGCTGGAGACGCCCGATGCGGGGACGGTCGCCTTCCAGGGCGCGCCGATGCCCGCGCCTGGGACTGCGCCGTGGCGCGCGCAGCGAGCGCGCATGCAGATGGTGTTCCAGGACCCGCTGGGCGCGTTGGATCGGCGCCTGACCATCGGGGAGCAGATCCGCGAGCCGCTCGATATCCATGGCATTGGCGATGCGGCGGCGCGGGGCAAGCGCGTGCTGCATCTGCTGCACGCGACCGGGCTGCGGCCGGAGCAGGCGGAGCGCTATCCGCACGAGCTTTCCGGCGGGCAGCGGCAGCGTGCGGTGCTCGCCCGCGCATTGGCCACCGACCCGGCGCTGCTGGTGTGCGACGAGCCAATCAGCGCACTTGATGTCTCGATCCAGGCGCAGGTGATGAATCTGCTGGTTGAGCTGCAGCGCGAATTCGGCACCGCGATCCTGTTCATCAGCCATGATCTGCGCGCGGTGCGGCAGGTGAGCCATCGCGTGGCGGTGATGTATCTCGGGCGCATCGTCGAGGAAGGCGAGCCCGATGATGTGCTGCACGCGCCCGCGCATCCCTATGCGCAGGCCCTCGTCTCGGCGATTCCGCATCCCGGCCGCGGTGGGCAGCGGGTGCTGTTGCAGGGCGATCCGCCGAACCCCGCGGACCGGCCGACGGGGTGCGCCTTTCATCCGCGCTGCCCGGTGGCGTTCGCGCGCTGCGCGCAGGAGAGCCCGGCGCTGCTCGCGCGGGCGGATGGGCGGCTGGTGGCGTGCCACCTCGCGCATGAACCGGCGAGCCTGGGCGATGGCCGCAGTGCTGCGGGGCGCGAAGGTCTGCATGGGCCAGGCCAGGAAAGGGCTGCGTAGATGCTGCGGTTTTTTGGCTTTCGGCTGCTGCGTGCGGTCATCACCATCATCATGGTCGTGACCTTTGCCTTTGTGGTGCTGCGCCTTTCGGGCGACCCGGCGCTGCTCATCATGTCGGTCGATGCGCCGCCCGAGGCGGTGGAGGCGTTCCGCATCGCCTGGGGGCTCGATGAGCCGTTGTGGGTGCAGTACGTCAAATATTTCGCAGCGATTTTCGAAGGCGATCTGGGGCGTTCCATGCGCGATGGGCGGCCGGCGCTGACGCTGGTGGTCGAGCGCATTCCCGCCACGCTGGCGCTGACCATTCCTGCGCTGATGATCAAGCTGTGCATCGGCATCCCGGCGGGGATCACCGCCGCGCTGCATCGTAATTCGCTGCTGGACAGGATGGTGATGGCGCTTGCGGTCGCGGGCTTCACCATCCCCTCCTTCGTGCTCGGGCTGTTGCTGGTGCTGCTGTTCGCGGTGCAGCTCGGCTGGCTGCCTTCGGGCGGGCAGGAGAGTTGGCGGCATGCGATCCTGCCGGTGATCACGCTGGGTGTGGGTGGGGCGGCGGTGCTCGCGCGCTTCACCCGCTCCGCGATGCTCGAGGTGCTGGGGCAGCCCTATATCCGCACGGCGTCGGCCAAGGGGGTGCCGTGGCAGGCGGTGGTCTGGGGCCATGCGCTGCCCAATGCCGCGATCCCGACCGTGACCATCGTGGGCTTCATGGTGGGCAGCCTGATCGCGGGTGCGGTGGTGGTAGAGAGTGTGTTCTCCTGGCCTGGCGTGGGGCGGCTGCTGGTGGTGGCGGTGGCGAACCGGGACCTTGCGGTGGTGCAGTGCATCCTGCTGCTGGTCGCGGCCACGATGGTGACGGCGAATTTGGTGGTGGATTTGCTGTACGGCGTGCTGGACCCGCGGCTGCGCAGCGCACCGCGCGGGGCTTCGGCATGAGCGATATCGTGGTCTCCGCACCCGCTGCGCGGCGTGTGCGCCTACCGCCGCCGCTGGTGATGTTTGCGCTGGGTTGGGTGGCGCTGATGCTGGCGGTCGCGTTCCTCGCCGATGTGATCGCGCCCTACAGCTATACGGCGCTCGATTTGCGCAACCGGTTGGCGCCGCCGATCGGGTTTGGCGGCGCGCTGATCCATCCGCTGGGGACGGATGAGCTGGGGCGGGATGTGTTCTCGCGGCTGATCTATTCCATCCGTATGTCGCTGCTGATCGCGTTTGGGGCGACGTTGATCGGGGCGGCGCTGGGCACCGCGCTGGGTTTCCTCGCGGCGCATTTCCGGGGCTTGGTTGAACAGGGCGTGATGGCGTTGGTGGATTTTTCGGCCTCCATTCCCTTTCTGATTTTGGCCCTCGCGGTGCTGGCGTTTTTCGGCAATTCGCTGACGCTGTTCATCTGCCTGCTGGGGCTGCATGCGTGGGAGCGGTATGCGCGCATCGCGCGGGGGCTTGCGATCAGCGCCGGTGCGCAGGGGTATGCGGCGGCGGTGCGGCAGTTGGGGGCGACGCCGTGGCGCATCTATGGGCGGCATGTGCTACCCAACATCGCCTCCACGCTGATCGTCTCGATGACGCTGGCCTTCCCCGAGATCATCCTGCTGGAGAGCGGGCTGTCCTTCCTGGGGTTGGGGGTGCAGCCCCCCGAAACCTCGCTGGGGTCGATGGTGGGGTATGGACGGGAGTATCTGACGCGGGCACCGTGGATATTGCTTTCGCCGGCGGCGGTGATTGTGCTGACGACGTTTTCGGTTTCGGTGCTGGGCGATTGGCTGCGGGACAGGCTGGACCCGACGCTGCGGTAGCCTTCACCCCGGCTCGCCCTCGCGCGCCTCCGCGCCGAGGAGGGACAGCATCATCGCCCCGGCAGCCGCGACCTCCTCCGCATCCGTGCCCTTGGC
>JBKJNV010000214.1:0-10637 GCA_046593435.1 Roseomonas sp. | reverse complement strand
TCCACCGTCACCCCCGCCGCGAAGGGAATGCGATGCCCGACCGGACGCACAACCGCCGGATCGGGCGAGAAGCGCAGCCCGGACCAGAGCGGCGGCAGCGGTGGGGTCATGATGTTCGGACCGAGGCGAGCGGCGGCGCCTCGATCCAGGCAGCGGCCAGCAGCACTGTGATGTTACGTGCATCCCCGGGCGTGCGCGGCAGGTCGAGTGCCGCACGCAAAGTCAGGACCGGCGGGCGGTCGGGCAGCGGCGGCGGCAGGCGCGCGCGCAGGCGCCATAGGCTTTCGGCCTGCTCCTCCGGCGTCCCCGGTTGCTGTTCGAAGGCGTAGGGCAGGGTCTCGCCCGCGCAATGCAGCGTGACCCGCCGTTCGGCGAAGAGGCCAGGGCGCTTGAAGCCCTCGATCACCAGGCTTGCCGCGCCCTGCCAGCGGGGCAGCGTGAGATGGCCGATCGGCGACATCCAGCGCACCCAGCGGGCATTGGCGTATTCGGGGTTGTAGAAGCCCTCCCACCCCTCGGCCATCAAGGCCGTTAGCCCCATGGGCAGCGGCTCACCGCCCGCGAGCGCCTCGGTGATGGGCGAAGCCAGGATGCGCATCTGATCGCGCCTGGCGAAGCCCTGCACGGCCGGCGGCACCAGGTCCACATGGGTGCCGGCCGGCGTCGCGAGGCGGCGGGTGAAGTCCAAGACCAGGCCGCCGGCTTCGGGCCGGGCGAGGCAGGGCAGCGTTTCCCCGCCACAGGACACGCACCAGCCCTCGGCGGGCAATGCGCCGTCTTCGGAGAGCAGCGTGACGCGGAAGCGCGTGCCGGGCGCGTGGTCGGTCGTGGTGGTGAGCAGGACGGTGCCGAAGAACACGGCCTCCCGCATTGGCCGGATGGGTTCGGTGGTGGCAGGCGCGGGTGTGGATGGGGGCGCCTGGATTCGGGCCTCGGCGGCCTGCAGCGCTCCGGCGTGGTCGAAGCGCGCGCGTACCCCCTGGGCGGCCGCGATGATTCCGGCCAGCAATTCGGGCGGCTGCGCGAAGGCGGTGTGGTCCGCGATGAAGGCCTCCGGGCTCGGCATCGCGCCTTCGGCCGCGCGAAAGGCATCGAGCGCCGCTTGCATTGCCGCCGCCGCCGGCCCCTCGGCGAGTGCCGGGCTGAGTTGTGCCTCGATCCGCGCCGGAACAGTGCGGAACAGGCCGGCGAGCGGGATCAGCGCCTCGGTCCCGGCCGGTGCCGTCGCGCGGCGCAGACGGGCCAGGGGAAGGAGGGATTTGTACAGCGCTTCATAGGCAAGTCCGATGGGCACCAGGCCGTGGCTGGGTGCGACCGCCGCGCGTGCCGCCGCGCGCATGCCCGCAAGACGCTCCGGCGCGGCCATGATGCGCTCGAGCATGGCAGCGATGGCCATGGCCTCCGGCGCCTCGCCCAGCAGCAGGCCGGAGACGTCGTGGACGACCAGCTCAGCCAGGCCCCCGCGCGCAAAACCCGCAACCGGCGTGCCGCAGGCGAAGGCTTCGACCATGATGTTTGGATAATTATCCTCCCGCGAGGGGATGATCAGCAGGTCGCCCAGGCCCAGGATCGATGCGAGCGCCGCATCATCCTCGACCGGGCCGAGGGCGAGGCTCTCGATGCCGGGGACGTCGATGGCGAGCGGGTTATGCCCGAAGCTGAGCACCCATAAGCGGTGCAGCGCCCCGGTCGCGAGGCGCGCGGCATAACCGCGCAGGCCATCGAGCAGCAGGTCGAAGCCCTTGCGCATTTCGGCCTGGCTGATCGCGCCGGCGATGATCACCACATCGCCGGGGCCGATGCCCATGCGGCCGCGGAGGTCCATCCGCGGCCCGGGCGCAAGCGGGCGGAACAGGTCGAGATCGATGGGGTTGCGGATCACGCTGGCCGCGGCGCCGCGGAAGACGCTGCTCGCGCGCAGGGCCTCGCCCATCCAGGCGCTGGGGGTGACCAGATGCAGCAGGCCATCGGCGAAGTAGGCAGCTTTCTCCGCCTGGAGCAGCGCCGGCAGGCCCCAGGGGTCTCGCTTGAGCTGTGGGCAGCCGGTGCAGAGCGTCTCGAAGCCGCGGCAGCCATCACTGTAGTGACAGCCGCCGGTGAAGGCCCATTGGTCGTGCTGCGTCCAGACCACGGGCTTGCCCAGTGCCAGCACGTCGCGCAGCGCATTGGGCGTGGTGATGCCGGGGAGGAAATGCGCGTGCAGGATATCCGCCCCCCGCACCAGCGGCAGCGCCGCGATGGCCGCGCCATCGAGACCGGCCGAGAACAGGGTGTTGCTGCGCCGGCGGTCGCGCAGCCGGTCGAGGTATTTCTGGTCCAGGAAATCGCCCAGGAATCGGCTGGCGGCCGCAGCGCCCTCGCCCAGGGCGCGTGGCGCCAGCGTGATGGCCCCGGGCACCGGGGAGGCGTCGCCGGTCAGCAATGTGCTGTCATGGCCGAGCCGGCGCAGGCTCTCGGCGATGCGCATGGCCGCACGGCCGGCGCCGCCTGCCGCCGTCGCGGTCAAATGCAGGATCGAGAGGGGCGTGCGCCTCATGCGGCCATTCCGTGCATGGCCAGGATTTCCTGGATGCGCAGGCCCCTTTGAAAAACGCTATGTTCGGTGAGTGTCCGTCGCTGCCCGCGCGCGGCGATGCCGGCGCGCTCAGCCGGGTGGTCCGCCAGCCAGCGCGCCTTTTCGGCGCAATCTTGGGGGCCGTCATAGGCGACGCATTCACTGTCCAGCACAAACAGATCGGCCAGGTTGGACTTGCGGTCGGTGAGCAAAGCAGCGCCGCAGCCGGTCACCTCATACAGGCGCTGGTTCGTCGCCCAGTCGCCGGTGCCGTCGAGGTGGGCATTCAGCACCGTCGCGGTGCGCGCCACCTCGGCATACATGGCCCCGCCCCACAGCGCCGGGTGGCGGATCGCTTGGGTGGCGGCGAAGGTGGGCGGCAGCGCGGCATCGGTCCACACCTCGATGGGCATGCGTCCGGCGAGGTCCAGCAGCAGCGCCTCCCGCTCGCGATGCGCGGGGTAGAGGCTGCCGAAGAAGCCGAAGGGGCGCACGGGCGGGGCGGGTGGTTCGGGCAGATGGTGCAGGATGCGCGGGTTGAAGCCGTGCGGCAGCAGCTCCGCCGCCAGCCCGCCTTCGCGGAAATGGCGCAGGTTCTCGGCCGAGGCCGAAACGGCGAGGTCCAGGCGGCGCAGCGGCGTGGTCGGCGGCACCGCGGCGTTCTGGCCGATGGCGTGGTGGTAATGCCCTTCGACGGCGGCGAGGAAACCGTCATGAAAGGTGTAGAGATCCGCGAGCCAGAGGATGTCGGGCCGGAAGGCGCGGACCTGCGCGGCGCAGACCGGCAGGAACCAATCCGCTGGCTGCGGGCCCGCGAGCAGCGCGGGCAGGCCAGCGGCACCGCCGGGGAGCAGGTCCATCCGTCCCTGCTCGCGGCACCAGGCGTGCTGGAGCGGGGCGTGGTTGGCCCAGACCTCACCGACCTCATGCCCCAGCAGCCGCAGCGGGTCGGCCCAGACGGAGACATTGTGGTAGCCCGTCTCCTTCGTACGGTGCAGTTGTGCGGCGTGGCCCTGCGCGGCGAGCTCCGGCTCATGCTGGTAGAGCCATCGGATGAAGGCCGGGTAGACGGTGTCGATCAGCAGGATGCGCGCCATGGCAGGCTATCGCGGCCGGCCGCGGCCCGGCGCGGATGGCCGGCGGCGAGCGGGATCGGGGGGGAACAGGGCCAGGGCGCCATCCGTGCGAGAGACCCGCGAGCGCGGTTGACCGCAACGATAGTCTGAACCCGGGCCGGGTGCCAAACCTTCCACGCGGGGCGTTCTCAGGCCGGACCAGCCGGGTCGTGGACCTTGTCGATGTAGTTGCAATGTGGCCGCGCCACGCAGCGCCAGCACTCCGGCGCGCGCGCCTTGCACACATAGCGGCCATGCAGGATCAGCCAGTGATGCGCGTCACGCAGCAGCGCCGGCGGGCAGCGCTGCATCAGGCGCTCCTCGACCGCGCGCGGCGTCTTGCCGGGCGCGAGGCCGGTGCGGTTGCCCAGGCGGAAGATGTGCGTGTCCACCGCCATCGCCTCCTGCCCGAAGGCGACGTTCAGCACCACGTTGGCGGTCTTGCGGCCGACACCGGGCAGCGCTTCCAGCGCGGCGCGGTCATTGGGCACCACGCCGTCATGGCGCTCGATCAGCAGGCGCGAGAGGGCGGTGACGTTGCGCGCCTTGCCCTGCCACAGGCCGATGCGGCGGATATGCGCGGCGATCCCCGCCTCGCCGAGTGCGGCCATGGCTGCGGGCGTGGGGGCGGCGGCGAACAACGTCTCGGTTGCCTTGTTGACGGAGACGTCCGTCGCCTGGGCGGAAAGTGCAACCGCCACAAGCAGGGTGAAGGGGTCGGTGAAGCGCAGCTCCGTCTCGGGCGCGGGGTTGGCGTCGGCCAGGGCCTGGATGAAGTCGGCGGCCTGGTCGCGCCGCATCAACCGCGCCCGCCGAGGGGCGGCGGCACTGCCATGGCGCGGCCTTGGCGAAGCGGGAGAGACTGGCATAACCGCGGGGCTACCCCAGATCGTGCGTCATGTCAGCGGTCCCCGACACCATTCTGTTCGAAGTGGTCAGCACCCCGCCCTCGAGCTTCTCGCCCGGCGGCTATCGTGTGCTGGCCGCGCTGCTGTGTGTGGCGGCAGCCCTTCCGGCGATCCTGTTCACGGTGATGGGCGCTTGGCCGGTATTGGGCTTCCTGGGCATCGAGGTGCCGCTGGTGCTGGCGCTTGTCGCGCGCCAGGCGCGCGGTGCACGGCGCGTGCGAGAGGCGCTGGTGCTGACGCCCGGGGGCCTCACCGTCACCCGCACGGATCATCGCGGCCGCCAACAGGCGATGCGCCTTGATCCCTATTGGGCGCGGGTGGAACAGGATCGCGCAGGCCAGCTCATGGTAGTGCAGCGCAGCCGCCGCATCCGCATCGGCCAGCACCTGGGCGAGGCGGAACGAGAGGGCTATGCCTTGGCCATCGAGGGCGCTCTTGCACGGTACCGCACGCCAGTTTTCGATAATCCCCAGCTGCGCTGAGGCTTCAGTTGACGGGCGAAGGGTCCAGGCGGTAGCCGCCGCCTTCGGTCAGCAGCAGCCGCGCCATCGTGGGATCCGGCTCCACCTTCTGGCGCAGCCGATAGATGTGGGTTTCCAGCGTGTGCGTGGTCACGGCCGCGTTGTAGCCCCAGACCTCGTTCAGCAGCACCTGACGCGGCACCGGCCGGCCGGCGGCGCGATAGAGGAATTTCAGGATCGCGGCTTCTTTCTCGGTCAGCCGGATCTTGCGGTTGCGCGATCCTTCCAGCAGCAGCTTGGCCGAAGGCCGGAAGCTGTAGGGCCCGATGGTGAAGACCGCATCTTCAGAATTGTCGAACACCCGCAGCTGCGCGCGCAGCCGCGCCAGAAGTTCGTTCAGGCGGAATGGCTTGGCGATGTAGTCATTCGCCCCGGCATCCAGCCCACGCACGATATCGGCCTCGGCATCCGCGCCGGTGAGCATGATGACCGGCATCCGCAACCCAAGCTTGCGCAGCTTCACGCACAGCTCTCGCCCATCGCCATCCGGCAGGCCGATATCGAGCAGCACGGCGTCGCAGCGATTGTTCGGGGCGGTGAGCATCGCCTCCGCCTCGCCCGCGGTCCCAGCCTCGGTGACCTGGAATTCGTGCTCAAGCGAGAGCTGCTCCGCAAGGGTGGCGCGCAGATCCGCATCATCGTCAACAATGAGAACTGGCCTCGGACCCGACATGGCAACCCCCGATCAAGCTGAGACCCTGACAACGAATATTGCCTGGGCTCATGCACCGCCTCGCCGCACGCACGCAGACGCGAGGTGCTGAAGGGCCTATTCCCACGCTACACAACCTTCATGAGTAAAGGTCGCGAAACAGTGAGAAGAGACCATTCTCACCGTTGAACGCAACGGACATCACGCGGTTGCAAGAAATTATCTTTCCCTCAAGCCCTCTGTCATTTGCCGTCGCGATGCCACATTCAGGGCGTGTGGTCCGCGCCAATGAGAACACCAGTGAGATATTGCCCATGACCGGCAGCCTTGCCCCCAGCAGCTATGCCGACGCTGCCGATGCCAGCTCCAGCACCGAATCCGAGACCCGCAAGCTTTCCCTGCGCCAGGTGCATCGCGCCGTGGCGGAGCTTCGGCGCGGTACGCCCGTGCTGATCCGGGGGAGCGAGGGCGCGATCCTGGTGGCCGCCGCCGAGACGGTCGGCGCGGCCGGGCTTGCGGAACTCGCCGCAGGCGCGACCGCTCCGCCGGTGCTGCTGCTCGCGACCGTGCGTGCGGCCGCAGTCCTCCATCGCCCTGTCCTGCAGGGGCCCGCCGGCAAGCCGGAGGAGATGGGTGCGGTGGCGCTGCGCCTGCCACCCACCCTGCTGGACCCGGCCAAGCTGCGCAGCCTGGCCGACCCGGTTGCGGACGAGCTGGTGCCTGATGCCCCCGAACGCGCACCGCTGCCGCCCCTGGCCGGCGCCGCGCTGGCACTCGCCAAGCTTGGTCGTCTGCTGCCGGCCATGGTTGCCGCCGCCGCGCCGGAAGGCGCCGCGGCACGGCTGTCGCTGCTCTGCGTCTCGGCGGAGGACATCCTCGCCTATCCGCTTTCGGCCGCCGCCTCGCTCAAGCGGGTTGCCGAGGCGGCAGTGCCGCTCGAAGACGCCCCTGACGCGCGGATCATCGCCTATCGCGCCGCCGATGGCGGCATCGAGCACATGGCGATCCTGGTGGGCGATGTGGCGGCGCAGCTCGCCGCCGGTATCGCGCCGCTGGTGCGCGCTCATTCGGAATGTTTCACCGGCGACCTGCTGGGCTCAATGCGGTGTGACTGCGGCCCGCAGCTGCGCGGCGCGATCAAGCGCATGGCCGCCGATGGCGCGGGCATCCTGGTCTACCTCGCCCAAGAAGGGCGGGGCATCGGGTTGGTTAACAAGCTGCGTGCCTACACGCTGCAGGACCAGGGGCTCGACACGCTCGATGCGAACCGCGCCCTCGGCTATGGCGCGGATGAGCGCAACTTCCTCGTTGCGGCGACCATGCTGCGCGAGTTGGGCGTCCACCGCGTTCGGCTGCTGACGAACAATCCCGACAAGATGGCCGGGCTTGCGGCCTGCGGCATCGAGATCGAAGGGCGCGAGGCGCATCAGTTCGAAGCGAACGGCGTGAATGACCACTACCTTGAGACCAAGGCGCGGCGCTTTGGTCACTTGCTGGAGTGACGGTTCGCCGGCACGCGGCATCGCTCGTGCCGCCCGGCTGAATGGCCGGCGCCGTGAGTCCGGCGCAAGGCGTGCCAGAGGCACGCATGGGGCATGCTGGAGGCGTGCTTTCGGCCTGACGGCGGCGCCCGCCGCTTGAAGGCACAAAAGTTACGCCGGGCGGCGTGCCCGAAGGGCCGCAGCCAGCGTCCCGTCATCCAGCACATCCAGAGCGCCGCCGATGGGGACGCCCTGCGCGAGGCGCGTGATGGGAACATTGGTACCAACAAGCCGGTCCATCAGCACATGCGCGGTGGTCGCGCCATCGACCGTGGCGGGCAGGGCGATGATGATTTCCTCCACCCCGCCGGCTTCGATGCGTGCGAGCAGCTGCTGGATGCGCAGATCCTCGATCCCGATGCCGGCCAGGGCCGAGAGGGTGCCGCCGAGGACGTGGTAGCTGCCGCGATGGGCCTGCGCGCGTTCCAGCGCCCAGAGATCGGCGACCCCCTCCACCACGCAGATCAGGCCCCGCATGCGTTGCGGATCGTCGCAGATATGGCAGGGGGAGCGCGTGTCGAGATTGCCGCAGACCTCGCAGGGCTGCACCGCCTCGGCCGCGGTGCGTAGGGCCGCGGCGAGCGGCAGCATCTGGCGCTGCGGGTCCATCAGCATGCGCAGCACCGCCCGCCGCGCGCTGCGCCGGCCATAGCCGGGCAGGCGCGCGAGCAGCGCGATGAGGTCCTCGACGGGGTCGATGTTGCGCATGGGCGCCCGTGCTTGTCTCGAACGTGGCGCCTCAGAAGGGCAGCTTCATTCCCGCCGGCAGGTTCATCCCGGCGGTCGCCTTCTGCATCTCCTCGGCCATCATCGCCTCGACCTTCTGCTTGGCGTCGGCATGGGCGGCGAGCAGCAGATCCTCCAGCACCTCGCGGTCATCGGCCGTCATCAGGGCAGGGTCGATCGAGACGCGCCTGAGCTCGCCCTTGCCGGACAGCGTCAGCTTGACCATCCCCCCCCCGGCGGCGCCCTCGACGCTCTCGGCTTCCAGCCGCGCCTGCATCTCCGCCATGCGGGTCTGCATCTGCTGCGCCTGCTTCAGCATATTGCCCAGGTTCTTCATGCGTGGACCTCAATAATCCTCGGGTGGGGTGTCGTCATCGGTATAGGCGAAATCGGCGTCGAGCGGGGCGAAGTCGGGGAAATCCCCATCCGGCTCGGGGTTGCGCGCGGCTGGCGTCTCAGGCGCGAGACCATAGGCGTCCATCGCCGCGTCGCGCACCGCTTCCACCATGGCACCGGGGAAGGCGGCAAGCACGGCCTGCACGATGGGGTGGCTGCGCACGATCTCCAGCCGATCCGCCGCAGCTGCGCGGCCCTGGTCGGCGAGCGTCGGCTCGCCCTCCGCATTGCTCAGCGTCACGGTCCAGCGCGCGCCGGTCTGCTCGGTCAGGAAGGCGGCGAGCAGGGCAGCGAGGTCGCGCGGGGCGGCCGGCGTCGGGCGCAGCTCGATGCGCCCGGGTGCCACGGCGATGGGGTGAACGGAGTGGACCAGATGCGCGTGCAACATCGGCTTGCGGCCGGAGGCGAGGGCAACGACGTCGCGAAAACTCTGCGGGTTGGGCAGGGCAGGTGCGGCCTGCATCACCGGTGCGCCATTGGCCACCGCGCGCATGCCGCCACCGCCGCCACCTTCGGGTGCAGGGCGCTGCGGGGCATCGGTGCTGTTCTGGCTCAAGCGCCGGATGAGATCGCCAGGTGTGGGCAGTTCGGCCACGTGGGCCAGGCGGATCAGCACCATCTCGGCCGCAGCGCGGCGGTCCACGCCTTCCTGCTGCACCTCGGCCACGCCCTTGAGCAGCATCTGCCAGGCGCGCCCCAACACGGGGATGGACATGCGCCGGGCCAAAGCGACGCCGCGGGTGCGGTCCTCCTCGGGCAGGGAGCGATCCTGGGCGAGCGATTCCACCAGCCGGAAGCGGGTCAGCAGATGCGCGTATTCCAGCAGGTCGGTGATGAGGACCAGCGGGTCTGCGCCACGCTCATGCGCGCGGTCCATCAGGCCGAGTGCCTCGGCAATGCGGCCGTCCAACACGGCTTCCATCACGTCCAGCACCAGGCCGCGGTCGGCTAGGCCCAGCATTTCGCGCACGATCTCGGCGGTGATGCTGTCGCCGCCCAGCGCGATCGCCTGGTCCAGGATGGACAGGCCGTCGCGGACCGAACCCTCGGCCGCGCGCGCGATCATGGCCAGCGCCTCATCCTCCGCCGTGACCTGTTCGAGGCTGAGGATGCGGGCGAAATGCGCGTGCAGCTCCGCCTGCGACACGCGGCGCAGGTGATGCGTCTGGCAGCGGCTGCGGATGGTGACGGGCACCTTGCGGAGTTCTGTGGTGGCCAGGACGAAGACCACCTGGGCGGGCGGCTCCTCCAGCGTCTTGAGCAGCGCGTTGAAGGCCGCCGAGGAGAGCATGTGCACCTCATCGAGCACGAGCACCTTGTTGCGGCCCTGGGCGGGGCGGTAGCGCAGGCGCTCGCGTAATTCGCGCACATCATCGACGCCGTTGTTGGACGCTGCGTCGAGTTCCTGCACGTCCGGGTGCCGGTCGGCGAGGATGGCGCGGCATTCGGCGCAGACGCCGCAGGGGTCCACGGTGGGGCCGCCATTGCCGTCGGGGCCGATGCAGTTGAGCGCGCGGGCGATGATGCGCGCCGTGGTGGTCTTGCCCACGCCGCGCACCCCGGTCAGCAGCAGCGCGTGGGGGACGCGGTTCTGCGCGAAGGCGTTGCGCAGGGTTCGCACCAGCGCGTCCTGGCCGATCAGTTCGGCGAAGGTGGAGGGGCGGTATTTGCGCGCGAGGACGCGGTACTGGGTCTCGGCCGGGCGCGCCACGGGTTGTGGTGCGGCGGCGACCTCCCCAAACAGGCCGGGACCATCCTGGGGCGGTTCCGGCAGGCCCGAGTCCTCCGGCGGGATGTCATCCCCGAACAATCCGCTCGCCATCCCGGAGAAAGCCCCTGTCTTTCAAAAATGGGTCCACCGAGAGTACGGGCGCCGCGTGAGGGTGGAAGGCCGGCAATGACCCGAGCGAGAACCCGTTGCGGCTGCTTCCTTCCGGACCTGACCGGGTTGGCGGGGAGCCCGTCCGCCGCCGACCTTCCAAGGGCACGATATCATGCCGAAGGGCGCGCGTCACAATGCCTGCGGAATCCCTTTCTATCCGGTCATTTCGTGTGCAGGCGGGCCGCTTGCCGGCACCAGGGGTGCTGCGTAGCGTCCCCGCGCGCGGGAAAGGCTGAGGACATGCAGGATCTGCGGCTGTTGAGAGAGTTCGCGCGGATCATCCGGCGCTACGAGAAGAACATCCAGTTCACCATGCTGGAAATCGGCGCCGCGGTCGTGAAG
>JBKJNV010000386.1:0-2996 GCA_046593435.1 Roseomonas sp. | reverse complement strand
GGTCACGCCGGTGCCGGCCAGCTCCTCCGCCCAGATGGCGGAGGCGGATTCCAGCGCCGCCTTGGTCGCGCCATAGGGCAGCACGCGCAGCATGGTGCGGAAGCTGGTGGTGTTGTTGACCACCCGGCCCCAGCGCCCGGCGCGCATCGAGGGCAGCGCGGCGCGCAGCAGCAGCATCGGCGCGCGCACATTGATGGCGAAGAAGCGGTCCCAGGTGGCGGCATCCAGCTCCTCGATCGCGGGCAGCCGCGTCTCGGCATCCGGGCGAAGGCTGCTGACGCCGATACCGGCATTGTTTACCAGCGCGTCGATGCGTCCGAAATGCGCGATGGTCTCGGCCACGCTCGCAGCACAACCGGCTTCGGTGGCAAGGTCGGCGCGGAAGGCGTGCAGGCGCGCCTCACCGGGGTGCAGGGCGCGCAAGCTGTCGAGCGCGGCTGCGTCGCGGTCCATCGCGGCCACCTGGTGCCCAGCTTCGAGCAGTGCTGCCACCATGGCCCGCCCGATCCCGCCCGCGGCACCGGTGATGAGGACGGCGCGGCTGTTCGTGGCGCTCATGGCGGGGATCGCTTCCTTGATGGGGCGCGAAGGCTAGCCGCTGCAGGGCGCCCGCGGCCAGGGAGGATGCGGCGGCATCCTCGGCATCGGCGCCTATGCCGGGCGCCATGCGGAGAATCTCGCGGCCTGGCGCGCCAACATGGTGGCGCTTGCCGCCTGCCCGAACGTGATGGTGAAGCTCGGCGGCCTGGGGATGCGCCTGCCCGCCATCGCCTGATCAGGGCAGCGGTTCCAGGCCCAGCCCGGGCCCCTGCGGCACCGCGATGGCGCCGCGCACCGGCACCAGCGCCGCGCCATAGGGCGCGCGGGCAAGGTCGGCCGCGTAGATCTCGATCGGCTCCGCGACCTCCCCGGCCGCGAGCAGGTGCAGCGTGGCCAGCAGCCCCGGGCCGAAATAGGGCGAGTGCGGCACCATGCGGATGCCCGCCGCCCGCGCCATCGCACCGACCTCGAGCATCGCGGAAAGCCCGAGCTTGCTCACGCTCGGCTGCACGACATCGACCGCGCCCGCCGCGATCATGGCGCGGAGTTCGGCGACGGAACCGGTGCATTCGCCGGCGCTGATCGGGCAGGGGCCACCCGTCCGCACGGCGGCAATGGCGGCGAAATCCTCGGGCGGCCACACCGGCTCCTCCACCCAGGCGATGTTCATCCCTGCCACCGCCGCGCAGAAGGCGCGTGCCTCGGCCACGGTATTCCAGGCGCAGTTGATGTCGAGCATGAGGGGGATGTCGTCGGGTGCTGCATCGCGCGCGGCGCGGATGCAGGCGAGGTCCACCTCGTGCAGCTTGATGCGGCGATAGCCGGCGGCAATGGCGGCGCGGGTGTTGCGCGCCACATCCTCGGGGTTTCCATAGCGCAGCAGGCTGGCATAGGCGGGCACGCTGGCGTGCGCAGCATCGCCCAGCAGCGCGTGCAGCGGCTTGCCCGCTGCCTTGGCCGCGATGTCCCACAGCGCGATGTCGATGGCCGCGACCGCGAAGCTCGCCGCGCCATTGCGGCCGAAATTGTGCAGCCGTCGCTGCAGCCGGTGTCCCACGCCCGCGATGTCGCGCGCATCCTCGCCCATGCAGGCGGGAGCAACGAGGCGATCCAGCGCGTCGCGCGTGGTGTCCACCAGGGTGAACCCGAAACCCTCGCCCCAGCCGTGCAGGCCGCACTCCGTCTCCACGCGGACCAGCAGCGTGTCCATGCTGCGCAGATGCAGGTTGCCGCCAACACCGGCAGCACTCGCCCCGAAGGTGAATGGCGTGCGGTGGACGTGGCTTTCGACCTTCACGATGCGCATGGCATGTCTCCCCCTGTCGTTCCGGGCGATACTCGCACCGGCGAACGGCAAGCAGAAGCCGCGCCCGGGGGAGATGGACATGAAAGCCTCGCATGAGACTACTGAGCCCCGGGCGCTCACCTGATGACCGGGCTGGTGTTTGTGGGTGACCTGCACCGCCAATGGCACCACGTCCGGCGCGGGATCGAGGCGCCGCGCCCGCGCCCCACCGCCGTGGTGCTGCTGGGCGACATGGAATGCCATGAGCCGCTGGACCACCTGGCGGCGCCGCTGCTCGATGCCGGGATCCCGGTGCACTGGATCGCCGGCAACCACGACTATGATGGTGGCCCGGCGATGTGGGCGAACCTCGCCGATGGCGCGCTGAATCCGCGCACCGCGCCAGGCGCGCTGAACGCCGTGGTGCGCGTGATCGGCGGGCTGCGCGTCGCGGGTCTCAGCGGCACCTTCCGCCGCCGCGTCTGGGAGCCGCCCGAACCGCCGCGCCTGCACGCACGCGCCGAGCTCGCGGCCGACATGGCGACGCTGGGCGCCGACTGGAACGAGGCACAGCGATCGGCGATGGGCGAGGCGCTCGCCGCCATGGCGATCTGGCCGGAGGATGTCGCCGCGCTGCGCGGTCTCCGCGCCGATGTGTTGGTGACGCATGAGGCGCCGTCGAGCCATCCGCAGGGTTTCGCCGCGCTCGAGGAACTGGCGCGCGCCATGGGGGCCGGGCTGCTCGTGCATGGGCATCACCATGTCGGCTATCGGGCGCGGGCGGCCGATGGCCTCATTGTCCAGGGCGTGGGCGCGGGTTGGGGCGTGGGGTTCGATGGCCAGGCGATCTGGACTGGCGAGCCGGAACGCTGGCTTGGCGGCTTCGCGCCAGGCTGGACTGCGGTGTGACCCCTGCGACGTCTGCGCCTGTGCGGGATGCATTGAGGTCGGACCCGCGCGCGGCGTCATGCCAGGAATGCGCCAGGGGGCTAGGCGCTGCGGCGTGGCTTGTGTATGCAGCGGCGCGCGGCGCGATCTACGGCGGTTGCGCGTGTGAGTATGTCCCGTTCGTCTAGAGGCCTAGGACACCAGCCTTTCACGTTGGCAGCACGGGTTCGAATCCCGTACGGGACGCCACTTCCACTTGGACCAACCTGTCTCTTTGGTTGAC
>JBKJNV010000642.1:0-12808 GCA_046593435.1 Roseomonas sp. | reverse complement strand
CACCCGCAGCAGGTCGAGCGCCTCGACCGGTCGGCCGGCATCAACCATCATGTGCGCCAGTAGCCGGCGGTCGTCATGACGACCCTCGCGCGCGACGAGGTGCTGCGCGGCGCTGATTGCGACGTCGCGGGCGCCGGCATCGGCGGCAATATGCATCAGGTCGCGCAGGAAGCCCGGGAACGGCGCCAAATCCACTGCTGTGGCAAGCCAGGCCGCCACGGCGGCTTGTTGCGCCGGCGCAGCCGCAGCCACCAGCGCCCAGGCACCCTCCGCAGCCGCGGATGGCGTCAGGTGCCGCCGCTGCTGCAACAGCGCAGCAGCCTCCTCGGCGCGTGACGCACCGAGCATGGCGCGTGCCGTCGCGGCGAGCATGTCCGGCGTCATTTGCGGCCGCCCGAGAAGATGCGCGAACGTCGCCATCGCGCGCTGGTGCTGTTCAAGCCGCACCAGGACGCGGGCGAAGCGCAAGCCACGCCGCGGGTCCGTGAAGGCTTCCGCCGCGTTCGGTACGGAAGCACTCCAGCGCCGCGCCGAAGCCTCGTCGCCGAGCCGCAGCGAGACCTCGGCCGCCAACGCCGCATCAGCGCGAAGCAGGTCAGCGCCGCCCCACCCGAGCAGGCGTTGCAGCAGGTCCAATCGGTCGGCATCCAGCGCCGCCATGCTCAGCGTTGCGATCAGCGGCGGCGGTGCATCGCGCACCCGCATCAGCACCGCCGCATCGGTCGCGCGGTCCAGGGCGCCCAGCGAGACTGCGAGCCGCAGCCGCAGCACGCGCGTCTCCAGCGCGTCTACAGCCTCGCCCTGGGGCAGCGCCTCCAGCCGCCCGAGCGCAGCCTCCCCGCGCCCAGCATCGATCTCCGCCTGGGCCAGCATGACGATGAGGCTGGAGGGTGCCGCTGGGGACGCCAACGGTTCGAGCAATGCGACGACAAGGTCCGGCCGCCGGGCCGCGCCGAGCGCGCTGGCCAGCGTCGTTGCCGCCAATGTCGCCGCACGGGCGTCGCGCGTCCGCAGCCAGCTGCGTGCCGCCACTAGCGCCGCCTCTGGCTCTCCTGCCTGGACATGGAGCGCCGCGGCAAGCGCAGCCGCGTGCACGTCGTAGGCGTGCGGATGCTCCCGCGCCAGACGCTGCAGGACAGCGAGAGCCGGGGCAGGCGATCCCGCGTCGGATTCGAGGCGCGCCAGCGCCAGGTAATCCGCAACCTCGCCGGGCCCTGCTGCGAGCAGGCGGTGCAGCGCGGCGCGCTGTTCGACGCGCTGCCCGAGCATGCCGTGCAGGAATGCGATCTTGCGCTGTTGCGGCACCGATGGCTGCACCGCCTGGAGCATGGTGATGGCGCGCAGCAGTCCCGCCTGATCGTTCCCCGCCTCACGCTGATAGGCGACGAGCGCTTCGACCACCTCGATGTCCTGCGGTCGCTGCTGGGCATGAGGCTCGAGCAGCGCGACCGCACCCCGCAGGTCGCCGGTCAGGGCGCGGGCACGCGCCAGGGCAGCGATAATCGCAGGCGAGGTCTCGCCTGCGGCAAGGCGGTCTTCGAGCAATGCGCGCGCCCCCCGCGCATCACCTGATCCGAGGCGTAAAATCGCCATTTCCTGCCCGCGCGGGACGAGAAAATAGCTGATCGCAAGCAGCGCCATGATCGCGACGATCAGCGGCACCGCGGTATGGCCGGCGTGCCTTCCCTTCGGGGTTGCCGGGCGCTCCCGCACCGACACGCGGACGGCGTAAAGCGTGTTCGAGATCGACATCACGGCACCTCCGGCAGCGGTGGGGGGACGATCCGGGTGAGGTCGCGCGTTGCCACATACGGCACGAAGCCGTTTCGGTATTGCTCGGCATAAAGCCGCGCGACTCCCGCGCGATCCTCGGGGTTCCAGTAGTCTAGGGAGAACACCCGCAACGCCCGGTCGCGGTCGCGTGCTTCCCACATGCGGTCGCGCTGCCAGTGGTAGTCGGGGTCCGTGGTCAGCGCGTAGCCGCCGCCCTCGCTTTCGCCGACATGCTTGGCGCGTACGGATTCGCCCAGCAGCATGTCGAAGGCACCGACAATGCGCGGCAGCACGGCGTAGGCGCGATTGACCATGATCGGCCGTCCCGGCATGCGCCGCCGCATGGCGCGCACCAGCGCGGCAGCGGCATCGACCATGCCCGCGAAGCGCTGCGGGTCCTGATCCTCCAGGTGCTCCGAATCATCGAGCGTATCGAGGAACACGCCATCGAAGCCCCGCGCGAGAATATCCGGTACCACCTGATCCAGGATCAGGCTCGCCCAGCGCGGCGAGCGGAGGTCAACGAACATCGCCTCGGGCCAGGCGGGGTTCGGGCCGAGCAGAATCCCGTCCGCCTGGGCGGCCGCGAAATAAGGCCGATCCCGATGGACCTCACCGAGACTCGCGTAGCCCAGCAATCTCGCCCCTGGGCCACGAAGGGCGAGCATTGAGTCCGCGGCCTCCGCGTCGAGCACGGCGAGGCGGAACGTACGCAACGCCGGCGTTTCGTCCTGCCCGTAGTAGACGGCGAAAGGGGCATCCGGGCCAAGGTTCATAGCCGCGCCAGACCGCCGCGCGGGCAGAGCGGCCGTGCCGAGCATCGCCGTCGCGATGCGGCGACCAAAGCTTGCCGCACCATTCAACGCCTTTGTTGCACCGGAGCCTTTCATCGGGGCTATTCGACCGTGACGCTCTTCGCGAGGTTGCGCGGCTGATCGACGGCGCAGCCTCGGCGGCGGCCGGCGTGGTAGGCGAGCAACTGCATGGGCACCGCGTAGACCAGTGGTGTCGCGATCGGATCGCATTCCGGCATCGCGATGGCGGCGGCCGTGCTGTTGGCAAAGCGCTGGGTCTGGCCGCGGCTTGAGATGAGGATGGCCTGGCCGCCACGCGCGAGCGTTTCGCTCATGTTGGCCGCTGTCTTCTCGAACAATGCATCAGGCGGCGCGACTATCACGACAGGCACGGAGGCATCCACCAGCGCGATCGGGCCGTGCTTCATCTCACCCGCGGCATAGCCTTCCGCATGCACGTAGGAGACTTCCTTGAGCTTCAGCGCACCCTCAAGCGCGATCGGATAGGCGGTGCCGCGTCCGAGAAACAGAACATCGCGTGCCTCGGCAAGCAAAGCCGACACGGCATCGGCATGGCCATCGTCGCTGAGCGCTTCGTTCATCAGCGCGGGTGCTGCCGCGAGGCCCGCGATCAAGCGCTGCTCGCCCGAGCAATCGAGCGCACCGGTCGCCCGGCCAAGCCCGATCGCGAGGCAGGCGAGAACCACCAGCTGCGTGGTGAATGCCTTCGTGGAAGCGACACCGATCTCGATACCGGCCAGCGTCGGCAGCACCGCGTCGGCTTCGCGCGCCAGCGTGCTTTCGGGCACGTTGACCAAGGCGATGGTCCGCGCGCCACGCGACTTCGCGTAGCGCATCGCCGCAAGCGTGTCCGCGGTCTCGCCGGACTGCGAAATGGCGATGACGACCGAACCGCGCCGCAGCGGCGGCTGCCGATAGCGGAACTCCGACGCGATCTCGCACTGCACCGGCAGCCCGACCAGGGATTCCAGCCAGTAGCGCGCCACCATGCCTGCGTGGAAGGAGGTGCCGCAGGCGATGATGGTGATGCTGTCGATCCCGGCGGTGTCGACCCCCGCACGTTCAAGGTCGATACGGCGTGCGGCGGGGTCCATCATGGCGTGTAGCGTGGCGCCGACCACAGCCGGTTGCTCGAAGATCTCCTTGTGCATTTGGTGCGCGTAGCCGTCCTTGCCGGTGCCATGTCGCACCGCTGGCACATGGCGCTGCGGCCGCGACACCCGCTGGCCGCTGCGGTCATGGATGGTGGCGCCGTCGCGCGACACCACCGCCCAGTCGCCTTCTTCTAGATAGGTGATACGGTCGGTGAATGCGCCGAGCGCAAGCGCATCGCTGCCGACGCTCATCTCGTCCTCGCCATGGCCGATGGCCATGGGGCTGCCGCGACGGACGCAGATCATCATGTCCTCGTAGCCTACGAACAGGATTGCGACGGCAAGCGCGCCCTCGAGCTCGCTCAGCGCTGCCTTGACCGCGCCTGCGGGGTCAAGGCCGGCGCGCAGCATGCGGGTGAGGAGGACTGCAATGACCTCAGTGTCAGTATCGGTCTCGAAGCGCTCGCCGAGCGCCTCCAGCTCCGCACGCAGCGGCTGATGGTTTTCGATGATCCCGTTGTGGACGACCGCGACCTTGTCGGTGCTGATCGGGTGCGCGTTTCGCTCGCACGGCGCACCATGCGTCGCCCAGCGCGTGTGCCCGATGCCGGTCATCCCAGCCAATGGCTCTCTGGCTAGCTTTTGAGCGAGCCGTTCGACCTTGCCCTCGGCGCGCCGCCGCTGGGCGCTGCCCCCGGTAAGCGTCGCTATGCCGGCGCTATCGTAGCCACGATATTCTAGCCGGCGCAGGGCTTCGAGGAGCCTTGGGGCAACGGCGCGCCGGCTGACCAATCCAACGATGCCACACATGGTCAATCCCCTTTTGTAGCGTCCAAGTGGCGTCGTGGCGTTTCGCGAAAATGGCGCCGCACAAGTGCCGCGAGACCGTCACCAGCCACTGGCTTCCGAACAAAGATCGCTTCCGCGCCGGTGCTGTGCGCAACCTGGAGTGCATGCTCGGCCGGGTGCAGGCCAGCCATGAGGATGAGAGGACGCGCGGCGCCGGCTGCGTCTTTCAGCTCCGCCGTCTCGGGCTCGGCGCTTTCGAAGCGCCAGCAATGTTCGATCAGGTCCGCTGCTTCCTGTGCCGAACGGGCGACGAGCACGCGACAGGCCAGTGGCTCCAGCATCGCCCGATACAGGCGCGCACAGGTGGGGTTCTGGTCGACGATCACCACGGTCTGATTCATGGCCGCTCCCCCATTGTCGTTGCCGTCAATTGAATGTGTGGCGCGGGGCACCGCGCCGCTGAGGAGCCTCCGTGCGGGGGCATCTGCATACATCCTCGCATCGTCATGTTTTGCACTGGCTCGCGCATCGCTAGGCGATCACGATCAGGTCGGAACCAGTGACCGCGGGGAGGCCGCTGAGGGTTGCGATGCTGACGCGTCCGGCGGTGCTGCCGCCATTCGGATCCCACCACAGCGTCCCGACGTCGGTCTCGTAGATGAACTGGCCAACGCCAGACGGGCTGGTCGCGGCGCCGGATGTGTTGGCGACGAATTTCCCGGCCGTCTGCAGGTTCATGCCCGCTACCAGACCGCCGCCGAAGCCCGCCGCCGAGATAAGAATGTCATCTGCGCCGGGCGTGAAATCCACGATCGTATCGGAGCGGTCGGCTGCCGTGTTGAACTGGAACATGTCGTTCCCCGCGCCGCCGGTCAGCCGGTCATTGCCGGCGCCACCGATCAGGGTGTCGTCGCCATCACCGCCTTCCAGCACGTCGGCGCTGGCGCCGCCCAGCAGCAGGTCCACCCCTTCACCGCCACGCAGCGTGTCGGTGCCCGCGCCGCCCATCAGCACGTCCGCGCCCTCGCCGCCCAACAGCAGGTCGCTGCTATCCCCGCCATCCAGCGTATCGGCGTCCGTTCCGCCATCAAGCGTGTCGGTGCCGGCGCCGCCGGAGAGCAGATCGGTGCCTGCGCCGCCGATGATCCTGTTCGATGCCGCATTGCCGTTGCCGATGAAGGCGCCGGTTCCGATGGAGGTCAGGTGTTCGAAGCCCGTGACCAGGGTATAGGCTGACAGCGTGGTCAGGACGGTGTCTGTGCCTGAGCCGCCGGTCTCGCTCACCACATCACCCACGTGGTCGACGACGTAGATGTCGTCGCCAACGCCGCCCATCATGGTGTCCGCGCCGGTACCGCCGTCGAGGCGGTCTGCATTGTCGCCGCCGCTGAGCCAGTCATTGCCGTCGTCGCCCAGCAGCGTATCACTGCCCGCGCCGCCGATCAGCCGGTCATCCCCGGCATCGCCGTGCACGAGGTCGTTGCCGGTGCCCCCATCGAGGGTATCGGCTCCATCGCCGCCCGACAGCGTGTCGTGACCGCCACCGCCATACACCAGATCAGGCCCGGCGGCGGCGACGAGCGCGTTGTTCGCACTGCTGCCGAAAAGGGCAATGCCAGGGCTGCTGCCTTGATTGCCAGCCAGGTCGGTCGCGATGGCCGATAGCGTGTGCACCGTGTTCGACAGGGGCGTGGTCAAGCTCAGGGACCAATCGCCTGTGGCGTTCGCGATGGACGTGCCCAGCAGTGCCGAACCATCGAAGATTCGGACGGTGCTGCCCGCTTCGGAGGTTCCTGCAAGCGCGGTGGTGGTGACGCTCGTGATAACGGGCACCGGCGCCGCAATGTCCCACGCATAGGTCACAATGACGCTGTGCAGGGTGTTGGTGCCGAGATTCAGGCGCAGGATTTCACCTTGCAGGCTGGTGATGGCGGCACCGGTAACCTGGACCGTGTTGTACACGCCTGGCTGGAAGGCCTTGAGGTCGATGGTGACGATGCCCTCGCCAAACACGCCAAAGGCAAGCTCCTGGCCATTGCCGATGACCGAGACCAACTGGCTGCGCGAGGGCAATGCCGTGATGTGCGTGAGGTCGGCCGGCGTGGCACCGAGGCGGATCGTGTAGGTACCACCCCCGCCCGGCAGGAAGACGCTGTCTGCATCATAGGCGTACCAGCCATCGACGCTGGCGATGCTGGGGGTCTCCAGATCAAGCTGGAAGGTGCCAAGCCCGGAGCCGCCCACCGTGGCGGTCAGGGTCTGGCCCTGCAGGCTGTAAGAAAGGCTCGCTGCTTCGAAGGAGGCAATGCGACGGGCAAGATCGTCGAGCGTGACGAATTCCGCGCCGTAGCTGGAGGCGGCCTGGATCAGAGGCAGGAACATGGCCTCATCGCCGAATACGCCGCCGACCGCGTTGCCGTTCGTATCCCAGCCGGTCAGGGCATAGTCGTGCCAGGGAAAGACAACCACGGGCAGATCGGCATGCGAGATCGCTTCCTGCCATTCCTTGAGCCAAGCCGCACTCGCCTGGGCGAAGGTCAGGCCCTTCCAGCCGGTCAGCGTGAAATCGGAGGAGATGTTGGGCGCGAGGTAGACGCCCGCTGCGGTGTCCGACGTCTGGTAGCCGAAGGCGCCGGGGTAGCCGGCACCTACCATCGCATTGCCGCCGGTGAGGTAGTCGTAATACTGCAAAACCGCCTGCGAGACGCCGAGCTTTTCCGGCGCGCCAGGAATGGCAGCGCCGCGGACCTGGATGCCGAGCTGCTGTTCGATCACCAGCTTCGACTGCTCGAATTCGAATTGCAGCTGCGCCGCAGTCAGCAGGTTGGTATTGTCCGGGTGCGTGTAGGAATGCGACCCGATCTCGTTCCCCATGGCCAGCAACGCGTTATAGTAGGGCTTGGAGACGGCCCAGTCGGTGGTTTGTCCGTTGCGCGGGTCATTGCCGACATTGATGTAGTAGGAGCCGACGAAGTTGTATTCGGTCTTCCAGCGCGCGAGGATCGGTAACATGATGTCGTAGATGCCCGGCGCGCCATTGTCGGGATTGACCTCGAACAGTTCCTGTGACTGGTCCATGTCGGTGCGGGAGGCGAAGATCGCCGTCTGCCGGGTCATGTCGAGGCGCAGCGAGGGCAAGGCAGGGTTCGCCACCGTCCAGTCAAGCGCTTGGTGCAGCATGTTGTTGTCGGCGAGCATGCCCTCGGTCGCGAAGTGCACGTTCCGCCCGCCCGTCGTGGTCGCCAGAACGGCGTTGCCCGTGACGCCATCGATCGCCTGGGTGACGAGCACGTCGGCGGTCACGCCTCCGACCGTGCGGAACACCTGCGTGCCGAGCTGACCAAAGGTGTTGGCGTAGATGCGGATCGACTCATTGGCGGCATAGCCATCCATGACCGGATGAGTGACATCGCCGGCGAAGAGCTGGATCTGGCTGGCGCTGCTGGTCGAGGTGTCCAGCGTGATGCCCAGCAAGGTCTGCATGCGGGCATAGGAATTACCGGCCAGCGCCGCACCGAACTCGTCATTCGTCATGAAATTCCCGGCCGTGATCAGGCCGACGCCGTAATCATGCACCGCATCCAGCAGCGCGCTTTCAATCCCGGCGAGCTTCGCCAGAGGGACGTTCGCGAAGGACGGGAATATGATCGTGTCGTACTGGATCAGCGTTGCGAGGTTCGAGAGGTCATCCTCGGTCAGGATGTCGTACGGCACGCCGGCCATCGCTGCCTGATTTTGCGCGGACATGAATAGCTGCGAATAGGCCGTCGCATCGAAGTAGCGGGCCGCGCTGGTCGCGGAATAGACGATGGCGACCTTCACGCCGCCATCGCTGGGGGGCGGCAGCAAAGACAGGTCCTTCACCGTGTAGGCCGGCATCGAGTAGTCGCCCGGAAGAAAGATGCTGTCGTTGAAGTCGGCCAACACATTCAGCGCGCCGTTCGTCTCTCCGATCGAGATCAGGGCGACGCTGAGCTCGACGATCGAGCCGTCTGTGCTTCTTGAGAAAGCGATGGGTGCATTCGCGACGACCGTCTCGCCTGCCCCACCCGTGAAGAGGGCCGGCATTCCTGCATCGTCGAAATTGATGTTGAACTCTGCGCCTCCGGCCCAGCCGAAGATCTTATAGCCGGTGGCCGTGTTCTGGTCGGTATTCAGCCAGAACGTCGTGGCGGACCCAATGGCGCCCAGCGTCGAATGCATCGCTAAAAAAAGATATCCACCTTCAATTCTCGCGTAAAAGTCGATGCCCGAGACATAGGTCGAGGGGTAGCCAAGCCGGTCGAGGATTGACCATTCGTCGAGGAGGCCATTGACGAGCGCGGGCTTCCTCGCGAGGGTAGACATCGTTGCGGACATGGGGGAGTTCTCCGACGAACGAGAAACTTTCCGGCTAACAAAAATTTTACTGATTATTTTCTGGCGTATACGATTTAACGGGGGGCGTATTCCTGCCGCCATAGCAAGGACCGTCGGTCGATTCGACTCTGCGATTCCACTAACCGGCAGTTGAGTAACGGATTGTTGATTCGTCATTGTAACTAACGGCCGCGGAAATTCCGCTGGCTGTGCGCAAGACAAAACCTCAAAAATGGGATTTAACCAGTGAAATACATATCGTAACGACCTATCCAACGGACCGCGCTCGGAGAGTTCGGGACGAAACGGCAGGCGTGGGCGTGATAGCCATCGCGACCCAGGTCACAAAAATTTGTGGGTCAGACTGTCCGCATGTCGGTGGATGCTGGCACCAAGGTCGCCGCATCAAAGGCAGCGATCCGAAGCTGCAGCCCCGCAGCGCCGGATCCTTCAGCCGACCGGCGATCGCAAGACACATCCAAGACGTGCCGCACGCTCCTGGTGGCCGTACGAGAACGTCACCACCGTCCTGCCGCGCTTTAAAAACGAAAAGCGGCGACCGCATTCCGCCTTGAGCACTCAGCCCCACGCAGTTCGAGGATCGACACACCCCCTACACGCCCGAAACAGTCGCCTGGAACGGTGCCTCGTCAGACCTGTTGCGGTGCCTTGGGGCTCAATCGACGTCCGAAGACGAGTATGGCAAGCAAGGGCAGCGCCAACCCCATGGCCGTCGCGGTGATCACGAGATCCGGCAGCGCCGCATAGTCGCCGCGCCCGACCACGAACAGCGCGTTCAAGCCCCGTGAGACGATGGCGCCCGCCTGCAATGCCAGGTTCATCAGGGATGCCATCAGCGCGAACCAAGTGGCACGCCGCCCCTCCGGCGCGTGCATCGCGATCAGCGTCAGCATCGGGATCATGGCGAGTTGCGTCATTGGCGCGGAGAAGGCGGTGTCGACCAGCCCGATGGTGCGTGCGCCGAAGCCGAACACCCGTTCAGTCCATTCATGCAGGCCGAAGAGCATGCCGATGGTGGGCAGCATGAAGGCGGCGTTCAGCACCGCGAGCCAGAAGAACACCGCACCCAGCGGCCAGCGCACGATCCGCCCCCCGAGCAGGAGCGCGCCCGCGATCGCAAACCCGGTGCCAAGCTGCCCGAGCGTGCCGAAAAAACCCTGATTGAAGCCCAGCACGTCGATCTGCCACCATTGCAGCGCCGGCCCCGGCGAGGGCATGGCGCGGAAAGCGAATATGATGAGGCCGGCCGCCGCCATGGCGCGGCGCGTCTCGGGTGGCACTCCCTGCACCGTCAACCGCAGCAGCGCCAGCAGCACCACCAGAGCCAGCAGGAAGCCGATCTCCTCGGCAAAGGGCGGCTGTACGAGGCCAAGCGCGAGCATCGCCGCACCAAAGGCGGCCCCGCCCCACAGCACCCGCGCATCAGGACGTTCTCGCGCCTCGGCAGACTCGCGCAGCAGGAATGCGGCGGCCAGGGAAGGCAGCGGCAGCAGGGCGGCCATCATGAAGATGATCTCGGCCGGCCAGATTTGCGCCAGCCAGCCGCCGAGGCCGGCCGTGGCAAAGGCGCCTCCCATCACGGCGACGCGGCCCAGCACCTGCACGTCGCCAAGCTCTGCCTGGACCAGATCCGGGTCTCGCGGCGCGCCATCGGGTTGGTTGCGGTCCACCACCTCCGTCGTCATCGCATCCGCGACGCTGTCCTGCACCACAAGGCCGACCACCGCCGCGAGAGATGCGGCGACATAGGCGGCCTCCACCGGCACAGGCCCGGTCAGCCCTGCCGCAGCGGCGGCCAGCATCAGATTGGCAAGGACCTGCATGGCAGCGCCGAGCAGGATATAGGCGCGGCGACGGGAACCCAGGATCGGCACCGTATCCACCAAGTGCCCGACCACCATCTTAAGTGTCCAGGGCACCGTCAGCCAGGCGGCCAGCGCCAGCAAACTCGTCGCGGACAGGCCGAGCCGGTCGCGCACCCAGAAGATCTCGGCGATGGCTGCAAAGCCGCTGGCGCCAGCGACGAGGTAGATCATCAGCGGCGGCGCGGTGCGCCGGTTCAGCATGGCCAGCGGCGCGAGCAACCCGCGATCGGAGCGACGGATGCGCTGGGGGCTGCTCATGTTCGATGCCGTTTCTTACCTCTGCGGGCGGCTCCAGAAAGTTTTTCAGCGAACCGGCAGGGGTAGTCCCTGGCCGGCGTCAGAGAATGAAGTCCGAAGCCGCCAACGTAATCTGTCCAACCAGGGCCAGGCGAAACTCCGGCGTCGCATTGCCGCCAGTATTCCCCTCGACAATCGTATGCACCACACCGCCGATGGATTGAGTGACAACCCGGATCTGGCCAGCACCGGTGAAGGCAGCGTTGACGCCCGCCAGCAGACCGAAGGCCTGGTCGCCAGAGATGCCAGTGTCAGCATCGATAGCACCAAAATCGATCAGATCGATTCCTTTGGTAAAATCCGCGATGACATCACGCGTTCCCGCACTGGTTCCGGTCCCGATATCAGAGCTGCTGGCGAAGACGAAGCGGTCGTTTCCCGACCCCCCGGTCAGCACATCGAACCCTGGATCGCCGCTGATCACATCGCTGCCGGCACCACCGTCGATACTGTCAGCGCCGGCTCCGCCGCTGATCGTGTCAGCCCCATCGCCGCCCAGGAGTTGATCCCGGCCGCCGCCGCCGCTCAGCTGGTCGTTGCCGCCATCGCCGCGCAGCGTATCCGCCCCGGCATCACCGTTGATGGTGTCCTGCCCATCGCCGCCCGTGATCAGGTCGCTGCCGTCGCCGCCCGCAAGCGAATCATGGCCGGCATAGCCGTTGATGCTGTCATTGCCGGCGGCGCCACTGATGATCTCCTCCTCACCGGTGCCGTTGAGCAGGTCCGCACCGCTGGTGCCGGTGCGATCCGGTCCGGAGACATTGCGCACGCTGACCGCGATGGCCTGAACATCGCTCAGGCCGGTCGTGTCGATGGCTCTCACGACCACGTCATAGACGTTGTCGCCTCCCGCATCCGTGGGCGCCTCACGGTCCGGCGCGGTCAGGAAACGCAGAACGCCCGTGTTGGCGTCCATGCTGAAGGCCGCCGCGTCCGCGCCGCCTGCGATGGTGTAGCGCAGGGCGCCGCCGGCAGCGTGGTTCGCGGTGACCGTGGCGACCGCCAGCGTATTCTCGTCAACCGTTACTGACGCCGCAGCCCCGCCGCCATTCGATGTGATGGTCGGCGCGCTGGGTGCCGCCACCATCAGCGCGACACTCACGGCGGCTGAACTCGCGAGGGCGTCACTTGCCCTGTAGGTGAATGCGTCCGTGCCGGCATAACCTGCCGCTGGTGTATAGGTGAAGGACCCGTTTGCGTTGAGAACCAAGCTGCCATGCGTCGGCGCGGCAACCACGAGCGCGGTCAGCGAATTGCCTTCCGCATCACGGTCATTCGCAAGCACGCCCTGCGCTGCGCCAATCGTCAGCGCGAGCCCCTGCGTCACGGCGTAGGAATCCGCCATGGCGACTGGCGCCGTATTGGGGGGCGGCGACACCGTTGCCTGGCCCCAGGGCGTGATGATCGGTTGTCCGACCATTCGCGCTTCGATCGTGAGGGCGGTCGCGTCGATCACGCCGGTGAGATTGCGATCGGCGACAAAGGGCACGAAGCCGGCATCGATCGCCTTGGTGACGAAATCTTCCTGCATGGCGTCATCCGTCGGGTAGGATGTCGCGAGCACGAACTTGCCCGCTGTAACTGCATTCTGCAGGTAGCGAAGGTCACCGCTCGTGTAGGAGGCGATCGAGTTGCCATCATACCATTGGTCCTCGACACCAATGCCATCTATGGCGTTCAGGTAGCGTGTGTTAGGCACGTCAGGATTGGCTTCCGTCAACGACAGCAGGTCCACCGCGTTCTGCGGCACGACCTTGAAACTGGGGTCGAGCGACTTGGCGTGTTCCGATAAAGC
>JBKJNV010000473.1:0-5802 GCA_046593435.1 Roseomonas sp. | reverse complement strand
GGCTGCTGCGCGGCGTGGTGATGATGGCAACGGGCGCCTGGTTCGATCCGGAGGAACCTGGCGTGCCCGGCAGCCTCTGCGTGCATGGCAATGCCAATGTGCTGACCGCCGATATTGGAACGTCGCGGCTGGGGCAGGGGCCTTCGGCGCAATCCTGCCTCGTTGCCCTTGAGCGGTTCGAGGGCGCGCTGCCGCCGGTGCGCGTGCATGCACCGCCGCCGATCGAGGAGGCGATCTGAAGGGTCGCGGGCGGGGACAGCGCCCCGCCCGCCACGACGCTCAGGCGGCGATATGCGGGAACATGTGGCGCTTGGCCTCGGCGTCCATCTCGGTCTTGAAGGCGTGCCGGTCCTTCAATGCCACGGCGCGCTGGGCGGCGGGGCGAGCGTCGATGGCGGCGAGGTGGCGCTTCACGTGGGTGAGCGTGTCGAACACCTCCGCGCCCAGCGCAAAGGCGCCGATGCGCGACCAGCCCCAGACCGCCATGTCGACGATGGAATAGGCATCGCCCACCATCCATTCGTGCGTTGCGAGGCGGTCATTGAGGATGGTCCAGTGCCGCTTCGCCTCGAAGGCGTAGCGCGTGGCGCCATACTCGTTCCCCGGCGGCGCGACGCGGTGGAAATGCACGTTCTGGCCGGTAAACGGCCCGATGCCGCTGGCCACGAACATCATCCACGAAAACATCGCCCCGGCATCCTCGGGCTTGGGCAGGAACTGGCCGGTCTTCTGCGCGAGATAGAGCAGGATGGCATTGGAATCGAAGACCGGCTTGCCGTCATCGACGATGGAGGGCGCCTTGGCGTTGGGATTGATCGCGAGGTAGGCGGGCGCGTGCTGCTCGCCCTTGCGGGTATCGAGGGGGACCGCCTCATAGGGCAGCCCGGCTTCCTCCAGGAACAGGGCAACCTTCATCGGGTTGGGCGCGGTGTTGTAATAGAAGGTGATCATGGCGGCTCTCCTGTTGCTGGAGGATGTGACGCCGGGGAGGGGTGCCGCGCAAGCGGGGCGGACTGGCACGCGATTTGCTCAACACGTTTGCTGCGCGCGCCGCCGATGGAGGGTTGCGGCCATGCAGGTCGGTGTCTTCATTCCCATCAACAATAATGGCTGGATCACCTCGACCACGTCGCCGCAATACCCGCCCAGCTTCGCGGACAAGACCTCCGCCCCCGACGCGACCGCGAACCGCCAGAAGCTGCAGTGCGACCACTACCTCACCAACCATGGCGTTTTCGTCGGCTCCTACGCGAAGGTCGCGGCCTTGCTGGACGAGATACCCGGCCTTGCCGGGGTCATGCTCACCTTCGACGATTTTGTCATCGGGATGGACCAATTCGGCACCCGCATCCAACCTCGGATAAAGGGCCGCGCCCGCGTGCTCGAATCCGCCTGAGGAGGAATGCCATGACCGAGCTCGCATTCATGACCATCACCGAAGCCGCATCGCGCATCGCGACGCGCGACCTCTCGCCGGTGGAGCTGACCGATGCGCTCATCAAGCGGGCGGAGGCGCTGGACCCGCAGATCAACGCCTACCTGCTGCCGACCTTCGAGGATGCGCGCGCCGCGGCGAAGCTGGCCGAGGCGGAGATCGCGAAGGGGGGCGCGAAGTCGCCGCTGCACGGCATCCCCTATGGCTTGAAGGATGTGTATGATGCGGCGGGGACGCCCACCACCGGCCATTCGCGTTGCTATGCCGACTACTGGCCGAAGGAAGACGCCGCGACCACCGCATCGCTTCGCGCCGCGGGCGCGGTGCTGCTGGGCAAACTGTCCACGCATGAGGGCGCGCATGGTGGGCCGAGCTTCGATCTCGCCTGGCCGCCGGCGCGCAACCCTTGGAAGGCGGATCACTTCACCGGCGGGTCCTCGTCCGGGTCGGGTGCCGGCGTGGCGGCAGGCTTCATGCCGCTCGCGATGGGCACGGATACGGGCGGGTCCATCCGCAACCCCGCCGGGCTGTGCGGGCTGGTGGGGCTCAAGCCCACGCAGAGCCTGATCTCGCGGCGCGGCATCATGCCCAACTCCTTCAGCTATGACACCGCGGGGCCGATGGTCTGGTCGGTCGAGGATTGCGCGATCGTGATGCAGGTGATCGCGGGGCATGACCCGCGTGATCCGAACAGCGCGACCAGGCTCGTACCGGATTATCGCGCGGCACTCAGCGGTGACATCCGCGGCCTGCGCATCGGCGTGCTGCGGCATGTCTATGAGGAGGACACGCAGATCGCCCCTGCCGCCAAGGCCGCGCTGGAGGCCGCCCTGGATGTGCTGCGCGGCCTGGGTGCCACGCTGGAGGATGCCCGCATTCGCCCGATGGGCGAATATTTCGACGTGAAGGTCATCGCGGCCGAGGCCGAGATCTTCGCCGTGCACGAGGCCAGTCTGCGGGAACGCCCGAATGATTTCGGCGAGGATTTTCTGGCCCGCAGCCTTCCCGCCATGCTGATCCGCGGCACCGATGTCGTCGCCTCCCATCGCCAGCGCCGCGTCATGCTGGCGGAGTTCGAAGCGCTGTATGCGAAGTATGATGTGCTGGTGACTGCGGCACCTTCGCTGGCGCCGCGCCTGGATGCCTGGCAGCCGATCCATTTCTGGTCGAAGCATTCCTCTCTCACCACGGCGTTCAACTGCTCGGGTGGGCCGGCGCTGGTGCAGTGCATCGGCCATGAGGGCGGGCTGCCGATCTCCATGCAAATCGTCGGCCGGCCCTTCGACGATGCCACGGTGATGAAGGTGGCCCACGCCTATGAGCAGGCGACGCCCTGGCGTGCGCTGCGCCCGGCGCTTGAGCCAGGCACGCCCATCAATCCGCTGCCCAAGCTGCCTGATCCCGCCCCGGTGACCATCACCCAGCCCGAACAGGACGAATACATGGCGATCGCGAAGCATGCCGGCATCACCAGGCTGAACGCGCGCAACACCGCGCATTACCTCTCGGCGGCACCGATCATGCGCGAGATGCTCGCGCGCATGCCGCGCCCGTCCGGCTTCGCGCAGGAGCCGGCCAACATCTTCCACTTCCTCGGGGGCTGAGCATGACCATCACGCGCCGCGCGACCTCTGGGCTTGCCGCCGCCACGCTCGCGGCGGAGGACGTCATTGCCCGGGCGCCGCGCGGCGGGACGCCCTTCGATGCCTTCCAGCGCTTCTTCTCCTGCAACAGGGCGCCACCCGAGCGGCTCAACTGGTGCGGCGTGTGCGACCCCGCGCTGTAGGCGCTGCTGGACGCAGCGGTGCTGGAATTCGACGAGACGAAGCGCGCCACGCTGCTCGCCCGCGCGCATGAGATCGTGGTGGACAATGCCTATTGGCTCTGGGTGGTCCATGACGTGAACCCGCGCGCGCTGTGCCCCGAAGTGCAGGGCTTCGCCCAGGCGAAAAGCTGGTACCAGGATCTGACGCAGGTGACGGTGGGGCGCCGCTGTGGGAAGCGGCCCCCGACCAATCTGGCCGGGCAGCGTGTGAAGCGTGGATGAAACCCGCGCGGGGGCTTGCCTTGGGCACTGGCAGTTTCGCGCCCACGGTCCATCATAGAACGTGATCGAGCCCAGCAAGCCGTGGCAATGTGCCGCCGCGGGCACTGGGCACGCGCGAAACCCCCGGCGACGGAGTCTTCCCATGTCTGATATCGATCCCGACGACCTGCCCTCGAACCCCGATCCGCGCGAACCGGTTGGCGCCCTGATCGAGCGCCGCCTGTCGCGCCGCGCCGCGCTGCTGGGCCTCGCCGGCGCCGCCGCGCTGGCGGACCAGCTGGTCTCGACCGCCCAGGCGCAGGCCGCGGTGCCGATGACGGGTGGGCCTTCCACCTTCGGCTTCACCGAAATTCCGCACCAGATGTCCCAGCGCGACGCCGTGCCCGAGGGCTACGATATCCAGACGATCATCCGCTGGGGTGACCCCGTGCTGCCCGGCGCGCCCGCCTTCAACGCGGCCGCGCAGACGCCCGCGGCCCAGGCCGGCCAGTTCGGCTACAACAATGACTATGTCGACTTCAAGCCACTACCCCAGGGCAGCGTGAATTCCGAGCACGGCCTGCTCTGCGTGAACCATGAATATACCAGCACCGCCCTGATGTTCCCCGGCATCGGTGCCGCCAGCGGGGCCCGCCTGCGCGCGAGCGCAGAGCAGGCGCATATCGAGCGCATGGCGCATGGCATGACGGTTGTGGAAATCCGCAAGACCAATGGCGCCTGGGGCTATGTTCGGGACAGCCGCTTCAACCGTCGCATCACGGCCGATACCCCCATGCGCATCTCTGGCCCCGCGGCCGGCCACGACATGATGAAGACCGCCGCCGACCCGACAGGCACGCGCGTGCTCGGCACCCTGAACAATTGCGCCGGCGGCGACACGCCCTGGGGCACGGTCCTGACCGCCGAGGAAAACTTCAACGGCTATTTCGGCGGCACCACCGCCGGCACCGGCCCGCAGGGGGCGATGCATCGCCGCTACGGCATCAACCGCAATTCATCCTATGCCTGGAACCGCACCGAGGATCGCTTCGACCTGGACAAGGAGCTGAACGAGGCGAACCGCTTCGGCTGGATCGTCGAGTTCGACCCCTACGACCCGCAGAGCGTGCCGGTGAAGCGCACCGCGCTTGGCCGCTTCAAGCATGAGGGCGCGACCCATGCCATCAGCCATGATGGCCGCGTGGCTTTCTACAGCGGCGACGACCAGACCATGGACTACATCTACAAATTCGTGACCGCGCGTGCGTTCAACCGCACCGATCGCGCCGCCAATCGCGACTTGCTCGATGAGGGCACGCTGTTCGTCGCCAAGCTGCTCGATGACGGCAAGCTCGAATGGCTCCCCGTCGTGCACGACCAGGGCCCGCTGACGGCGGCCAACGGCTTCGCGAACCAGGCCGAGGTGCTGATCAACACCCGTCGCGCCGCCGACCTGCTGGGTGCCACGCCCATGGATCGGCCCGAGGATGTGGAGGCGAACAACGTCAACGGCCGCGTCTATGTGATGCTGACCAACAACAACACGCGCACCGAGGGCAATGCCGCCAATCCGCGCCCGCGCAACGCGCATGGCCACATCGTCGAGCTGATCCCGCCGCGCGTGGGCAATGCCGTGGACCACACCGCGACCGAAGGCCGGTGGGAGATCTTCCTGATGGCCGGCAAGCCGGGCCAGGATGTGGGCGCACGCTATCACCGCGCCACCAGCAACAATGGCTGGCTGTCCTGCCCGGATAATTGTGCCTTCGACAGCAAGGGCCGCATCTGGATTTCGACCGATGGCGCACAAAACGCGGCCGGCATCGCCGACGGCCTCTACGCCGCGGACACCGCGGGCGGGGGCCGCGCCCTGACCAAGCTGTTCTACCAGGCGCCGACCGGGGCCGAGGTCTGCGGCCCGCTGCTGACCGCGGATGACCGCACCATGTTCATGGCCATCCAGCACCCGGCCGAAGATCGCGGCAGCACCTTCGAGACGCCGTCCACCCGCTGGCCGGATTTCGCCGACGGGGTGCCGCCGCGCCCGGCGGTGATCGCGGTCGTGAAGCGCGATGGCGGTACCATCGGCAGTTGAACCGGTTCGGGCGCTGGCCATGCCGGCCGGCGCCCCTGAAGGGCGCGCGCGGCGCTTTCGGGTGTATGTTTGGTAGTCTACGGCGCCGGTCGAAGCGGAGGGAGCATGCACTACCGTGCGCGGACGCCGTCCGCGACGAGCGTGCAGCCTGCCACCGCCATCAGGATAGCGAGCCCCGGCCACACCGCCGCCATGGGGGCGGAGAAGACCAGCTCCTGCGCATTGGCAAGCATGTTCCCCCACGAT
>JBKJNV010000436.1:0-3082 GCA_046593435.1 Roseomonas sp. | reverse complement strand
GGAGCCAGAGCGGCGTTGGTTCCCCGTCGGGCGCATGCACACGACGGAGGCGGCGATCCACACCAACCTCATGCAGGACCTCTATGCCGTCATGGGTGATGAGCAGGAGGGGGCCGCGGTGCTGCGGCTGCACCGCAACCCGATGGCGCCCTGGATCTGGATCGGCGCCATGATCATGGCGCTCGGCGGCGGGCTTTCGCTGTCCGACCGGCGCACCCGCGTCGCTGCACCGGCGCCGAAGGGGGCGACGTCTCCGGCATGAGCGATGCGGTGACGACATCGCGGCGGCGGTGGCTGCTGTTCGCCCCTCTGGGCGTAGCGGCGGGCTGCGGCGTGGGCTTCTACGCCATGCTCAACGGCATGCGCTCGGGCAGCTTCGACCCGCGCGGCGTGCCCTCGATGCTGCTCGGCCGCGCGCCGCCGGAGTTTGCGCTGCCCGCGCTCGAGGGCACCGACCGGCCGGCACTGGCGGCCGCCAATCTGCGCGGGCTCGGGCGGCCCTCAGTGGTGAATTTCTGGGCGAGTTGGTGCGTGCCCTGCATCGTGGAGCATCCGCAGCTCATGCGGCTTGCGCGGCAGGGCGTGCCCGTGTTCGGGGTGAACTACAAGGACCAGTTGCCGGGCGCGCAAGCCTTCCTCACGCGCCACGGCAACCCGTTCCAGCGGCTGGGCGTGGATGTGCCGGGCCGCGTCGCGATCGACTGGGGCGTCTATGGCGTGCCCGAGACCTACTTCCTCGATAAGGAAGGCCTGGTGCGCTGGCGCTGGGCCGGCCCGATCACGCCCGAGGTGTTCGACCAGGACCTCATGCCCCTGCTGCGGCGCTACGCATGATCCGCGCGCTGGTCATCCTGCTGGCGTTGGCCACACCCGCGCTCGCGGCCGTGGGCAATCCCGAGGACCGCCTGCGTGATGCGGGCCAGGAAGCCCGCGCGCAGGCGATCGGGCGGGAACTGCGCTGCCTTGTCTGCCAGAACCAGTCGATCGAGGATTCCGACGCGGCGGTGGCCGCCGACCTGCGCCGGATCGTGCGCGAGCGGGTGGTGGCCGGTGACCCGGATACGCGCATCATCGCCTTCGTGCATGAGCGCTACGGCGATTTCGTGCTGCTGCGCCCACCGGTGAACGCGGCCACCGCCCTGCTATGGGCCTCGCCTGCCTTGGCGTTGCTCGGCGGCATCCTCGCCATCCGATCCATGCGCCGGCGCGTGGCGGCAACGCCCGAGCCTGCGCCGCTGACCGAGGCCGAGCGCCAACGCCTTGCGCAATGGGATGAGACTCCGCGGGCATGACCTGGCTTCTCATTCTTGGCCTCGCCATTCTGGCGCTGGCGCCGCTCGTCCGCGTGCTGCTGCGCCCGCCGCAAACCCGCGGCCGCGGCGAAGCGGATCGTGCGCTCTATGCCTCCCAGCGCGTCGAGATCGACCGCGAGCGCGCGGAAGGCCGGCTTGATGATGCGGGCCATCGGGCGGCTCTGCTGGAATTGCAGCGCCGCCTGCTCGCGGCACCTGCGGCCGAAACCGCCCCCGTTCGCGGCGGTGCGCCGCGCCCGCTGATCGCCACTATCACGCTCGTGCCGCTGCTCTCGGTGGCGTTGTACCTGCTGGGCGGGTTTCCGGAGATGCCCTCGGCCCCCTATGCTGAACGCCGCGTGCAGCTGGAGCAGGAGGATGCCCTGGTCGCCACACTGCGCGACCGCCTCGCGCGCCTGCCGGCCGGCAGCGCGGAGCTGCGCCAGGGGCTGGTGCTGCTCGGCAATGCGGAGAGCGCGCGTGGGCGCTTTGCCCAGGCCGCCGAGGCCTGGACCCAAGTGCTTGCGATC
This sequence comes from Roseomonas sp., assembly GCA_046593435.1. Taxonomy (GTDB): domain Bacteria; phylum Pseudomonadota; class Alphaproteobacteria; order Acetobacterales; family Acetobacteraceae; genus Plastoroseomonas. The sequence continues at coordinate 1,260 of JBKJNV010000436.1, read as the reverse complement.
CGCTTCGATGCCGGCATCGCTGCCGATTTGGCGGAAATCGAGATCGAACGCGGCCAGATCGCCGCCGCGGCACGGCTGTTGCAACGTGCATTGGCGGAACGTCCAGGCGAGCCGCGGCTGCGTTTCCTCGATGGCCTCGCGGCGGCGCGTGGCGGCCGGCCGGAGGTGGCGCGCGCGACCTGGGAGCGGCTGCTGGCGGAAGCGCCGGCAAACGCGCCTTGGCGCCGGGCGGTCGAGGGCCAGTTGCAGGCGCTGCCGTGACCTGACCGGCAGGCGTGGCGCCGCCCGCGCATGATCGAAAGGCAAGCTTCTGTCCGTACAGCGACCCGCTCCGGGGATCGAAATCCTTCCCTGGCTGGCCATGGCCGGCTTTGCCGCAGGGTGCGGGATGCGCATGCTCGACCCGTTGCTGCCCATGGTGGGGGCGGAATTCGGCGTCAGCATCGGCACCGTCTCGATCATTATCGCGACGTTTTCCATCGCCTATGGCGCGGGCCAGATCGTGGTGGGCCCGGTCGGCGACCGGCACGGCAAGCTGCGCGTCATCTGCGCCGCAGTGGTGCTTTATGCGATGCTGACGATCGCCACGGTGCTGGCGGGCAGCCTGGGCATGATGGCGGCGATCCGCGCGCTCACCGGGCTTGCGGCCGGCGCGATCATCCCGCTCGCGCTCGCCTGGATCGGGGACACAGTCGCCTATGCCAACCGCCAGGCGGTGCTGGGGCGCTTCCTCACGGGCATGGTGATGGCGCAACTCTTGGCCGGGCCTGTGGCGGGCATCGTCGGCGAGTATGCCGGTTGGCGTGCGGCCTTCGTGGTCCTCGGCGTGCTGTCCTTCGCCTGCGTGGTGCCGCTTGCGCTTCGGCTTGGCCCCGGTCTGTGGCAGCGGCCGGAGGGTCCTGCGCCGCGCGGCCTTGGCCTGTCAGGCTTTCAGAACCTGCTGCGGCGGCCGGCCGGTCAGCGGTTGCTGGTCGCGGCGACGCTCGATGGTTTCCTGCTGTTCGGCGGCGCCTTTCCCTTCATCGGCGCCTTCCTGATCGAGGATTTCCTGCTGTCCCCGGCGGAGGCGGGCCTGGGTGTCGCGGGCTTCGGCGTCGGAGCCTTCGTCTATACGCGGGCGGCGCCGCTGCTGGTGCGCCGCCTGGGCGAGCGGGGGCTGGTGCTGGCGGGCGGGCTGCTGCTGGCGGCGATGCTGCTGGGCTTCGCGGTGGCCTGGCACTGGGCGGTGGTGGTGGCTTGCCAGGTGGTGGCGGGCCTCGC
>JBKJNV010000354.1:0-3871 GCA_046593435.1 Roseomonas sp. | reverse complement strand
GGAGTGGAACACGCCCGACCTGGGCAGTTCGGTGCTGCTGGGCATGAACGGCGTGCTCTCCGCCGGTGCGATGATCGCGATGTCGCTGGCCTTCCGGCATGCGGATGCGGCGCGCCTCGCCCCCTTCGAGTATTCGGCGCTGATCTTCGCGGTGGGGTTCGACATCGCGGTGTGGGGCGTGGTGCCGGCGTGGCAGGTGCTGGCCGGGGCGGCGGTGGTGGTGGCGGCGTGCCTCGCGAGCGAGAGGGCGCGCCGTGGGGCGGCGATGCGGGCGGCGTGACGCATATCACGAAAGCATGGGGGCGCTGACCGTCCGACGTATACGTCACCCCCCCTTCGGGGATTGCGCCGATCCCCGGGCCTCTGCGTGTGTTGGTCCTGGGTTGGGGGGAGGGTTCTTCCTTTACCGGCGTACAGGTGACCAAGTTTGAAGACGGATAGCTTGTACGGGATGTTAATACACGATGCCATGGATGGCTCTTGCCGAGCCCCGCTAGCCTGAGTTCAAACCTTCGGGGCAGCTGGTGCCGCTTGCAGGATGTCAGGCGAGGCAATGCTGTCCCGGCGTTTTTCGGGCGAAACAGGAGGTGCAGCCGGTTCATGCGTATCACCGTATTGGACGATTATTTCGACACCATCCGAACGCTGCCGTGCTTTCAAAAATTGGCTGTCCACGATGTGACGATCTGGAATGATCATGTCCAGGACGATGATGCTTTGGCTCAGCGGTTAGCACGCGCCGAAGTGCTCGTCCTTATTCGGGAACGCACGAAAATTCAGGCACCGCTTATCGCGCGACTGCCGGAGCTAAAGCTGATTAGCCAGCGATCAGTTTATCCGCACATCGACGTTCCTGCGTGTACCCGTCATGGGGTTATCCTTTCATCGAGCCAGCACCCAGGAACTCCCAGCTACGCAACCGCTGAGTTCACATGGGCTTTGATCCTGGCTGCGATGCGGGACATTCCCAGGCAGATAGCTTCGCTAAAGGCAGGGCGGTGGCAATGCGGTGTCGGGCGGACGCTGCGTGGACGGACATTGGGTATTCACGGCTACGGCCGAATTGGGCGTGAGGTTGCCGGTTACGGTCGCGCATTCGGCATGGACGTCCTGATCTGGGCGAGTGAAACTTCGCGGGAGCGGGCGCGCGCTGACGGTTGGGCGACTGCAACGAGCCAGGCTGCGTTCTACGAAGTTTGCGACGTGATCAGCCTGCACATGCGTCTGGTGGATACGACGCGACACATTGTGACGGGCGCTGACCTTGCTCGCATGAAGCGAACTGCCCTCCTCGTGAATACGAGCCGTGCACCTCTCATCGAGCCCGGGGCGCTCATCGCCGCACTGAGTGCAGGTCGACCAGGGATGGCGGCGGTAGACGTCTACGAGCATGAGCCCCTGCACGATACAAGTCACCCGCTACTCACCATGCCCAATGTTATCGCAACGCCACATCTTGGCTACGTCACACATGAAGAATATGAAACCCAGTTCAGTGAGATATTCGACCAGATTACAGCTTTTGTAGCCGGTACCCCGATAAACGTTGTTAACCCAAAGGTTCTTGATCAAGCGCTTTGAATTAAGGATTACGCTGCAAGTCGTTCCCATCTTCAGCATCTGCCGGAACGCGCGTTGTGAACAGGCGTCTTCAAGGTCTCAGCCAAGCGCAGAATAGACGGCGGACATCAACGATTCTGCGCTGTAGGTCGCTAACCGCCTGAGCCTTGTTTTCATCAACTCCCCGAACTGGACTGCATCATGATCCGCATACCGGCAACGCGCGCGTCACAATGAGGCACTCCAAGGGAGATCAGCGTTGAAGGACACTTGGCGCAGATACTCACCGCAGCCCGGCCTGATCTGTCCCCAAAGGCCGCAAAGGCAATCGCGGACGCGGCCAGAATGTCGGTGAAGGAAGAACCAGGGAGCAAAGCCACCCATGCTTTCTTGCTCCGCGCCCCCGCTACCCCCCGACCAGCTTCGCGATCACATACGCCACCGTCGCCGCAAGCCCGCCGATGGCCAGGGTCTGCAGCGCGCCGCGTGTGGCCGGCAGGCCCGTCGCGCGGGCCTTCAGCCAGCCGAAGCCGGTCAGCGCCACCGCGGTGACGCAGGCCGAGATGATCAGCGCCGTGGTCGTATCGGGGAACAGCATGTAGGGCGCGAGCGGTATGATGCCGCCGACCACATAGGCGCCGCCGATGGTGACGGCCGAGATCGCGGCGCGGTTGGGCTGCGGCTCCTGCAGATCGAGCTCGAAGCGGATCATGAAATCCACCCAGCGGCGGCGGTCGGCGCAGATGCTGTCCACGGCCAGGCGCAGCGCATCGCCACGCACGCCGTAGCGGTGCAGGATCGCTGCCACCTCCCACCGCTCGCGGTCGGTGTAGTCATGCGTTTCCTGCTCCTCGCGCTTGCGCTCCGCCACATAGTGCTCGGCGGAGGTGCGCGCGGCGAGGTAGCCGCCCAGGCCCATCGCGACGCAGCCGGCCGCGATTTCGGCGAGGCCCGCGGTCACGATCAGGGAATTGCCGGCAACTGCGCCCGTCAGGCCGGCGGCGAGCGCGAAGGGCACTGTCAGGCCATCGGCCATGCCGATGACCAGGTCACGGATGGTCTCGGATGAGGTGAAGTGGCGCTCCTCATGGGGGGGGCCGGGCGGCATGGGCCATAGCCCGTCGCGGGAGGGCGTTTCCTCAAGGGCTTCGGTCGCGGCGCGGTCGGTGAGGGACATCGATAGAGTATAGGGATGGTGGCGACGAAGTGCGACCTTCGCGCGCGGCGACTGCGGGGCTTCGGTTGCCCCTCGGCGCACAGGGTTCTATAGCGGCGGCGTTCCCTACAGCCCGAGGTTCATCGCCCCTTGGCCAGCATTGCCCCCGACGCTTCGACAAAAAACCCCGCCTTGGCGCACCAGGCCGCCATCCTGGCGCGGCCGGCAGGCGAGGCGCGACGCATGGCCGATTGCATTCGCGCACTCGCCATCGACGCGGTGGAGGCCGCGAAATCCGGCCATCCGGGGATGCCGATGGGCATGGCGGACGCCGCGACCGCGCTGTTCGGGGGGGCTGTGAAATTCGATGCCGCCGATCCGCGCTGGCCGGACCGGGACCGCTTTGTGCTTTCCGCCGGGCATGGCTCGATGCTTCTGTATGCGCTGCTGCACCTGACCGGCCATGCCGGGATGGGCGTCGAGCAGCTTCGCCAGTTCCGCCAGCTGCATTCGCCCGCCGCCGGCCACCCCGAGTTCGGCGAGCATCCGGGCATCGAGACCACAACCGGCCCGCTCGGCCAGGGGTTGGCGACCGCCGTGGGCATGGCGATGGCGGAACGCTTGCTCGCCGCGCGGTTCGGCAAATCCCTGGTGGATCACCGCACCTGGGTCATCGCCTCGGATGGCGACATGCAGGAGGGCGTGAGCCATGAGGCCGCGTCGCTCGCGGGGCACCTGGCCCTGGCGAAGCTCACCGTGCTGTGGGACGACAATGCAATCTCGATCGATGGCGACACGGCGCTGTCGTTCACCGACGACACGCTCAAGCGTTTCGCGGCCTATGGCTGGTCCACGAGGCGTGTCGATGGGCATGATGCCGCTGCCGTTGCGGCCGCGCTCGCCTGGGCGCAGCGTTCGCCGCGCCCCACCCTGATCGCGTGCCGCACCATTATCGGCTTTTCCGCACCCACCAAGGCGGGCACCGCCGGCAGCCATGGCGCACCGCTGGGTGCGGCCGAGGCCGATGGGGCGAAGTCTGCGATGGGGTGGAATCACGGCCCCTTCGAGATCCCCGATGGGCTGCGCGAGGCCTGGGCGAAAGTCGGCAGCCGCGGCGCGGGGACGCGGCGGAGCTGGCTCAAGCGCCTCGCGAAC